>JBJMQN010000460.1:0-6359 GCA_045802665.1 Myxococcaceae bacterium
AGACCATTCAGCACCACAAGATCGACGTCTGGGAGGACCAGGTGCCGGATGATCCGCGGCCGTCGCAGGAGGTGCTCGACGACACGTACGGCGTCGCGCCGATGCCGGATGGGACGGCGTGGGTCGGGTCGCTGCATCAGGGGCTCGCGCTGATCGACACGGCCGGGCACAAGCTCGCGCACTACGCGGCGCCGCTCCGGGACAAGTCCATCATGGCGATGGCGACGGATCCGAAGAACAACTCGATGTGGGCTGGCCACGGCGGCGTCGGCGGACTCACGCGGCTCGTGGGGACGACCTGGTACCACTTCGGAACCGAGGCGCTCGGCGGATGGGGGAATGCGCGCGTCGCTGACATCCAGGTCCAGGCCGTCGGGCCGAAGGGGACGCGGCGCATTCTGGTGGCGTTCCAGAACGGTGGGGTCGGCGTGTACGACGGCGACTGAGCGCGATCGATGAAATGGCTCGACCTGTCCTGATCGAGCCCGAAACAGGGGACGCTGAGGATCCGGCTCTCGCCGGTTCGATCAGCTCTCAGCCGAACGGGTTCAGCTTGCTGGCGACGTTCTTCGCCTTGTTCGCGGCGTTCTTCGCGCCTTCGAACCCGTCGTGTCCGAGCCGCTTCGCCCGAGTGACGTCGCTCCTCGCCTCGCTCTTCGCGTCCGAGACGACGTTCTTCGCATCGGTCACGACGTCGTTCACTTCCGCGACCGTCTGATCCACCTTCTTCTCCACATCATCGGGGAGCAGGTGGGGCAGCTCGGTCAGCATGTTCTTCGCGTTCACCGAACCGCGCATGTCGAGTCCGACGCCGACTCCGGCAACCGCGTACGCGTTCGCGTGGAACCGTCCGGGGCCGAGGTCGAGTGATCCGCCCGCGCCGACTCCCGCGCCGAACGTCACTCGCGTCGTCGCCGACATGAGCTTCTTGTTCCCGCCGGAGATCTCCACATTCCCCGTCAGCGCGCCGCGCGCACCCGCGAAGCCGTTCGCCGCGAGCTGCACGCGCACGCCGGTCGGTCCGACTTTCAGGTGCAGGTTCAGGCTGCCGTTCGCGCCCACGTACCCATCCGGCCCGAGCTTCACCTTCACCTTGAACTTCTCGCCGTCCACTTCGAACGGGAGCTCCTTCGTGATCGACGCGCCGGCCTTGATCGCCTTCGCGTCGATATTCAGGTTCACCGCGACATCGAAGGACTTGAACGACGTCGCTCGAGCCGACGCGGAGCCATTCACCCTCATCGACGGCCCCTGCGCGTAGGCATCGCCTTCCACGCCGCCGGGGAGCTCGCCCTTCGCGCGCACGGTCTTGCCGGTCACGTTCACGAGGTTCTTGTGCACCTGCACGTGCACCTGCTTCGTAATCAGGTTCCCCTTCGGGTCGCGCGGCGCGTTCTTGTCCACGTGCCGGACGGAGACTTCCTTGCCGGTGGTGGCCGCTGCTTTGTTGCCGAAGGTTCCCTTGCGGATCTGAGCCATGAGTGCGGCGCAGCGTAGCGGCGGATCAGACCGTCAGGAAACTGTGCACGCGTGTGTGCAGCGCGGCGGTGACGAGCCTGCCCGACTGCCGTCTCACTCCGGCACGCCCCCAGAAGGCCGCCAGACCACATACCCCTCCGCTGCCCACGAGACGTCCACAGCCGGGTCGACCTCCGCCCACGCTCGAACGGAGCGCTCGAAGCTCTCCCGCGGAGATGCGACCCGGACGCGCTGCCACGCGGCGCTCCACCTCTCAAACAACTCCCCAATCCACTCGCCCGAGCGCACGCGCCGACGCAGATCCCTCGGCAACCAATCCCGAAACTGCATCGGCCCGAACCCGAGCTCGAAGCTCGAATGAAACAGCAGCGCCTCGCGCACCACCCGCTCCCCTCGCCGTCGAAGCAGATGCGCGGTCAAAACATCGCCCCCGGGATCGCTCGTCCCGTCGATGCCGAGCCCTCCTTCGATCAACGCGGCGCCCATCGACGCATGCGCCTCCGAAACCCGCTCCACCGGATACCCGCGCAGCACATTCATCGCCCGTACGACGACCGCTCCGGCAGGAATCGCCTCGAACCCGCCGACCTCGAACTCGATCCCCGCTTCGCCGGCTTCGAAGACGGCTCTCGCCCGCTCGACCCGAGCGAAATCCACATCCAACCCCCTCACCCGTAAAGACGGATTCACGCGCCGAAACGTCTCAGCGGCCTCGATCGTCGTGACAGGGCTCTCGCCCAATCCAACGTCCACGAACAGCCCCTCCGGCCGCTCCAGCAGCGCCCGATCCGAGCGCACGACGTACGCGTCCAGCGCTCGAAGCCGCCCGGCCTGGGTTCTCCCTCGCAGATGCATCCGCCCCGTCATACCGCTGTGCACGCCAGTGACCGATCGCGTCCAACCCCTCGACCTTCCACGATCCCCACTGGAGCACGCTCGCACCACCGGCAACCTGTGCTCTCAATTTCCGATAACGCCGGGCATGACCGCCATCCGCCCGGCCACCCGTTCGACGCTCCCGCATCGCAGCGCAGAGACGACGCAGGCCGCTGTGGTGCACAAGCCGCTCCCGAAGACCGAGTGGCTCGGCAAGGTCATCGACTCCGCGCACACGCGGCTGTTCTTCAACCTGGACACGGTCTCTGACCCGAAGCTCCTCCAGAAGCTCATCGCCGCGCACAAGCGAGGCGTCTACGTGCGGATCAGCATGACCGCAGGCGAGGCCACGCCGTCGGCGCTCAAGGCCCAGAAGCTGCTCGAGGACCACGGCATCGACGTGCAGGTCCGCACCCGGCCGCTGCTCGACTCGGAGGGCGGCGTCGCGGACGGCACCGCGTTCTCCGCGAAGAACCGGACGCTCAGCGCTGATCCGGGCAGGGTGCAATCCATCGCCGGCAAGTTCGACACCGAGTTCCAGACCGTCGCGCCGGTGAAGCCGACGGGGCTGCTCCCGCCCGGGCACGTGAAGCTGCACGAGATGCCGGAGAGCCACGCGACGGCGATCCTGAACGCAATCGCCTCCGCGAAGAGCAGCGTGGATCTCGAGGTGTACCAGCTGTCGGATCGCTCGGTGGTGGACGCGCTGAAGGCATCAGCCAAGTCCGGCGTCAAAGTCCGGGTGATGCTCGAGCCGGAGACGGTGGAGGCGGGCAACTACAAGCAGATGGCCGCCGAGCTCGCCAAGGCCGGCATCACCGTGAAGCCCACCCCGCCGCGCTTCTCCGCTGGCGCGAAGGTGGACCACGCGAAGTTCATGGTGATCGACGGCAAGGAGATGCTGTTCGGGACGGGGAACCTGGTCCGGTCAGGGCTCGGGGGAAATCAGAACCCTCAGTTCAACAACCGCGACTTCTGGGTCGAGGACAGCCGAGCGGAGTCGCTCAAAGAAGCCGCCGCCCTGTTCGAAGCGGACTGGAACCGGCAGCCGACGACGGGCATCGAGTTCAAGAACTTCGTGGTCACGCCGGACAACAGCCAGAAGAAGCTCCTGGACCTCATCAACGGCGCGAGCAAGAGGCTCTACGTCTACAACCAGAGCCTGACGGACACGGAGACGGTGAATGCGCTGCTGGCGGCGGAGAAGCGGGGCGTGCAGGTGGAGGTGCTGCTCGGCAAGCAGGGCGATGGGAGCAAGAACGCGCCGGCGCTGAAGAAGCTGCAGGCGGCGGGCATCGTCGCGGGGTTCTACGACCGGAACTACCTCCACGCGAAGGGCATCGTGGCGGACGACAAGGCGTTCTTAGGCAGCCAGAACTTCACCAACGGCGGGATGGAGAACAACCGCGAGGTGGGGCAGATCTTCACGAGGCACGATGTCGTGGAGCAGCTCGTGAAGATGTTCCAGGACGACCTGTCCCATCCGCATGCGGTGGCGGCGTAGAGCGCTGAAGGCCCGCTCACTCCACCTCGACGCGGGTCCTCACCGCGTCAACGCCCCCGCGCCGAAGCCGATGACGGAGGCGACGAGGCGCACGGACCCATAGCTCGCGGCAGCGATGGCATCGTGGGCCCCGTGGACGAACGCGGCGGGAGCGCCGATGACCGGGAGCGCCTCGAGGATCGAAAACGTCCGGCCGGCAGTGCCGAGGTGAACGCGCTCGATGGCGGAGGTCCCTTCGACCACCGCGTCCGTCGCGAGACAGACCAGTCCCGAGAGCCGGCTCACTGCCGCGCTCCCTTCGAAACACGAACGTGCGCTGCGATCGCGTCTGAGACGAGCGCGCTCGTCGGCAGCTCCAGATGGCCCAGGCCTGAGAAGATCCGGACGTGGGCGGGAGCGCGTTTTCGAGGGTCTGCGCAGGCGCCATCGGTGGCGCTCGGCAGCGGGACGAGCGCATCGCCGAACAGCGCCGCGAGAAGAGGGTCGTCCGAGAGCGTGCCGGCGACGAGCAGGTGCGCAACGGAGCTCAGCAGGGGATAGGGGTGCCGCGGATCGCCCAGGTCCTTGATGCCCGCGCTGCGAAGATCGCCGAGCTCGGCGGCGAGCCGGGTGTACGGATCATCCACCGCGCGGAGCACGCGGGTGACGAGCTTGCCAAGCCGCTCCATCGGAGCGCCGCGATGGGGAGTGCCCACGTAGACCGCTCGGCGGAGCCGTTTGACCCAGGGGCTCTGCTGTTCGGAGGCGAAGTGGCAGGCGCTGCGAGCGATGAGCCCGCCCATGCTGTACCCGATGAGCAGCACCTCCTCGACGGGTCGCGGCCAGAGCGAGAGCGTCTCCTCGATGAGCCGGCTGAGCCGCTCGCCGTTCTGCGCGATGGGGAGCCCCGAGTTGTAGCGGACGTAGAGCGGCGTGAAGCCGAGCTCCTCCGAGAGCCTCGAGCCGAAATCGCGCGAGCCGTCGTTGCCGGTCCACACGCTCTCGTCGTTCATGAGCCCGTGCACGAGGATGACGATTCGACCGCTGCCGTGGCTGAAGCTCTGTCGCCGCATCGGCACCGGAGCGCCCAGGGCCGCGAAGCACATCGGCGTGGAGAGCCCGTTGCGCGTGCGGTCCAGGTAATCGCCGACGGCGCCGTTCAGGATGGCGACTGCGCGTTCGAGTGTGCGGCCCATGGTCAGCGCATCACCTTCTCGAGATCCTCGAGCCCGCGCAAAATCCCATCGAGCGAACGCTGAAACGCGTCGCGAGGCTGCTTGTACGGATCGGGCACCTCGAAGTCGCGCCAGTGGCCGAGGCGGAACACCTTGCCGCGGGCGTGAGGGGCGAGCCGGTCGATCTCGCGGACCTGCCAGGACTCCATCACGAGAATGAGCTCGAACTCGCGGACCATCTGGGAGGAGAGCTGGCGGGCCTTGTGAGCGGAGATGTCGAGCCCGCGCTCTTTGAGCAGCTCCACCGCGAGCGGATCCGCTGAATGCCCCACGAGCGCCGCCAGGCCCGCCGACTGGACGCGAGCGTTGGGAAACCGCGCCCGAGCGAGCCCCTCCGCCATCGGAGAGCGGCAGATGTTCCCGGTGCAGACCATGAGGATGGAGGAGAACAAGGCGAGGGCGGACCGTAGCCGAACCCGCGCGCTGCCCTAAGTGATCTCCGCGCGTCCGAGACACGACAGTCGCCCTTGGCAAGTCTGACACCGGATCCCACCTTCGCTGCGCAGCACTGAACGGGGGAAGGCATGAGACGGGCGTTGTGGGCAGTGGCTGTGTTGGCAGTGGGCGCGGTTGCAGTGGGGTGTGCGGGGACGAACGCGACGCCCGAGCAGTCGGCGGAGTCGGAGCAGGATTTTCCGGGTGACTTCTGCACGCCGGCGACCTGCGAAGAGCTCGGTCACTTCTGCGGGAGCACGCCGGATGGCTGCGGCGGGACGCTGAACTGCGGGGTGTGCGCCGATGGGCAGACCTGCACGGACGGCACCTGCTGCGGCGGTACGCCGGATGCCTGCGCGCCGAGGTCGACGGGCACCATCACGCAGCTCCTTCAGGCGGACGGGGTGTACAGCTCGGTCAGCGCGGATGCGCTCGGCAACACGTTCGTGACGCGGATCACGAATCAGGGCTCCATCCTCGAGCGCCTCGACGAGCACGGCCTGCCCGTCTGGTCGCGGAACAATCCCGACCGGCTGTCCGCGGTGATCGCGGCGCCGCACCTCGAAGATCTCTACACGATGGGCGTGCCAAACAGCACCACGCGATCCACCCCACTCCCGACGCTCGAGCGCTTCACCAAATCCGGCGCAGGTCCGGCGGCGCGCGTGAGCCTCGTGGCCGGGAGCCGAGGGATGGCGGCGCTCGCGTGGAACGGCTCGCAGGCGTTCGTCGAAGGACCGCAGGACGGCGGGAAGCTCACGGTGCGCGACCGGAGGGGCGTCGAGCTCTTCAGCTTTCCGAACGCGGAGGTCCCGGTTTCGATTGTGGACGCGGCGTTCGACATCAACGGC
>JBJMQN010000461.1:0-4726 GCA_045802665.1 Myxococcaceae bacterium
ACTGCGCTCGTGATCGCGCACCGGCTCTCCACGATTCGCAGCGCGGATCGCATCTGCGTGCTGGAAGCGGGCAGGGTGGTCGAGCAGGGCACGCACGACGAGTTGCTCGCGAGAGGTGGCGTCTACGCGCGGCTGTGGTCGCTGCAGCAGGAGCGTCAGCAGGCCGTATGACCGCGCAACCGGATTACAAGACCGCGCGCTTCTGGATACCGAGGCTGGGCCGGGCGTTCATTGGTCTCGTCATTCTCCTGCTCGGCTACGCGGGGCTGTTCGCGATCACCGGCAGCAGCGTGGACTATCCGCTGGAAGGCGCCGCGACCCCGGGCACGATGAAGCAGGTGCACGGCGCGTATCACGTGCATTCCACGCGTTCAGACGGCCGCGCCTCACCGGAGGAGATCGCGCACGCGGCGAAAGTCGCGGGGCTGCAGTTCGTGATCATCACGGATCACAACGACGCCGAAGTCCTGCCGGCCAAGTACGTGGAGAATGTCCTCCTCATCTTCGGAACGGAGCTGTCCACGCCCGCCGGGCATCTCGTCGCACTTGGGCTGCAGACGCCGCTCACGAAGGAGCAGCGTGAAGGAGACGTTTTCGCGGAGCTGAAAAAGCAGGACGCCGCTTCGATCCTCGCGCACCCGATCCAGCCCAAGCGCCCCTGGACGGACTGGACGAACGCGCCGAAGGCGAATGGGCTCGAGCTCTACTCGGCGGATTCGATGTTCCGCGACGCGCAAGCGCATTGGTTCTCGAGGTTCATCCCGGCCCTCGGCGCGTACACGTCGAATCCGACGCACGCCTTCATGATCGTCACGCATGAGGACAGCGAGGCGACGCAGAAGTTGCTCGAGCTGTCTTCTTCGACACCAAAGCTCGCCCTCTGCGCGGCGGATGCGCACGGTCTGCCCTCGTACACGCGTGAGTTCGCCACGCTCTCCACCGTGCTTCCGGTGCCGGCGCCTCTCCCCGAAGATCCGAAAGAGGCTGCGAAGCTCGTGCTCGAGAACGTCCGGACCGGGGCGACGTACTGCGCGTTTCAAGCGCTGGGTGCAGCCGATGGATTCGCGATCGACGGCTTCTCTCCTGAGCGCACAGTTCGCGTCGGCGACCTGCTCAAAGTGAAGCTTCCGAACCCCGCGCCGAAGAACGTGCGAGTGGAAGTCCGCGGCAACGGCGAGCTTCTGGGGCCGCTGGTGGTGAAGGCGAACGCGCCGGGAGCAGTCGAGATCCAGGTCTGGGCCGAGACGCCGGGACGGCTCGTCGGCCATGACTGGAAACCGTGGATCGTCAGCAGCGCCATCCGAGTCGTGGCGCAATGATCGAGATCGGCCTGGCCGAGCTCACCGGCGTCACGAACGACGCGATCGTCGACGCCGCGAAGCAGCACCGCATGGCGGCCGGAGACGAAGCCGTCGGTGGCGAACGTGATGTCACCCGCCCCGCGGCCGAGGAAGCTGTCCTCGCGTTCAATCTGATCCACGGCGCCGCCCTCGCGCGCCTGACCCCCACCTGATACACGCGCCGCGAAGCCGATGCGGATCATCTACATCATCGCGAGCTACGTGCTGTTCTGGCTCCTCTTCCCGGTGCTCTGTCTGCACCGCAAGACGCGCAACGGCCTGATGCAGCGCCTCGGGTTCTATCCGCCGGGGCTCTTGCCCGAGTCCGGCTCGCCGAGGATCTGGCTGCACGGAGCGTCCGCCGGAGATCTGCTCGCGCTCTCGCCGATGATCAGCCAGCTGCGGTCGCGCTTCCCTGGCTGCAAGGTCATCCTCTCCACGACGACCAACACGGGCTACCTGATGGCGACGGAGCGGCTCAAGGGCCAGATCGATGCGGCGATCTACTGGCCGTACGATCTCTGGGGCGCCACCCGTCGAGCCGTGAAGGCGATCAAACCCGACCTCCTCGTCCTCGAGTACACGGAGATCTGGCCCAACCTGGTCCACGCCGCGAAAGCCTCTGGAGCGAGAGTCGCACTCACCAACGGCCGCTTCTCGCCCGCGCACCTCGGCCGCTACCGCACGCTCTTCGGCCTCATCGGCAATCCGCTGAAAGTGATCGACCTGTTCCTCATGCGCGAGGACGACGAAGCAGAGCGAGTGCTCGGGCTCGGCGCTCCGCTGGAGCGCGTCTGGGTGACAGGCAACACCAAATTCGACGCGCTGGCGCCCACCTCCCAGGAAGCGGAGGACGCGAATCTCCGTCGAGCGCTCGGCATCCCGGAATCCGCGCGCGTCTGGATCGCCGGCAGCACGCACGAAGGCGAAGAAGAGAAGCTGCTCGACGTCTACAAGCGGCTGCTCAAGGACTTCCCCGATCTCCGCTTCGTCATCGCGCCGCGCTACATCGATCGCGCGCAGCGCGTGGCCTCCCTCGCGGAGCAGGCGGGGCTGACGGTCGGACTCCGCTCACAGGACAACCGGTCGCAGGGCAGGGTGGTGATCCTCGACACGATTGGAGAGCTCGCGCGGGCGTACCGGCTCGCCACGCTCGTCTTCGTCGGCGGCTCATTCACCACGCGCGGAGGCCAGAACATCCTCGAGCCCGCGGCGCAGGGCAGGCCGGTGCTCTTCGGTCCGCACATGGAGAACTTCCACGACAGCGTGCAGGTGCTCGTCGGCCGAGGAGGAATCCAGGTCCACGATCCGGATCAGCTCTACCGAATCGCCTCCGAGCTCCTCTCGCGCCCCGAACAACTCCAGCAGCTCGGAGAGCTCGCCCAGGGAGCCGTCCGTCAGGTCTCCGGAGCCGGTCAACGCAACGTCGACCACATGGAACGCGTCCTCCGCCAGCAATCACCCTGAGCGAAGTCGAAGCGCCGCGTCGATCACCGCCTCCGGCTCCAACTGCCGCATGCAGTTGTGATGACCCAGAGGGCAGAGCTCGAGCCCGTGGTTCGTACAAGGCGAGCAGGACAGCTGAAGCGAAACCGAAATGCTCGGAGCCGGAGGTCCCCACCGCCGAATCGAAGTAGGCCCGAACACCACCACGGAGGGAACGCCAAGCGCCGTGGCGATGTGCACCGGCCCGCTGTCGCAAGCCACGAGCAACTTCGAAGCGCCGATCGCCGCCGCCAACCCCTCCACGGAGAGAGCGCTCAAGTCCGCCGAGATCGGAACCCGGCAAGCCGAGCGAAACGCATTCAACGTCTCGACATCCCCAGGCCCACCCGCGAGCGCGATCACCTCGCCCGCCGAATGAAGCGCCTCCGCCACGCGAGCGAACTTCTCCGGCCCCCACCGCTTCGTCGCCCAACGCGAGCCCGGCGCAATCGTCACCGGAGCACGCGTACACCCCGCCATCACCTTCGCCGCTTCGGTTCGAGCCGCCTCAGAAACCGAAATGTGCAGCGGCCCCGGACCCGTCACACCCAGCGGCGCGAGCGCCTCCGCGTACATCTCCGTCGTGCGAACCCGGTCGATGATCTGCTCCCGACCGAGCAGCGACATCGCCGCCTCGACGGGACCACGCTTCACGAATCGAACGGTCCGCTCCGACGCCGCGAATGACAGCACGCGCGTGCGCACCTTGTTCTGCAGATCGATCGCGACATCGAACCGGCCCTGCACCTCGCCGATCAACCTCCGAAGCGCGCCGCGAGATCGCAGCTTCAACCGATGCACGCGATGCAGCTGAGGAAGTCCGTCGAGCAGCGGCGCGTAGTTGCTGTCCACGACCCATTCGATCTTCGCGTCGGGGTAGCGCTCGCGAAGGGGATCGAGCACGGACGTCGCGAGCACCACATCGCCGAGGGCGCTGTAGCGAAGGATGAGGATCGATCTGAGTCGTTCGAGCGCTGGCTGCACGGCGTTGGCGGGGGTATCTACCGGAACGGATGCGCATCCTCCATCTGCTCGCGAGTCCAGTCTTCAGTGGGCCCGCGGAGAACGTGGCCCTGCTCGCGCTCGCTCAGCGGGCGTTGGGGCACGACGTCTCGGTGGCGGTGGATCGCAAACGGCCGAAGCTCGCTGATGAAGAGCCAGCGGTGCCGCGCCTGAAAGCCCTGGACCTGTTGGATGAGCAGGGGCTCGAGCTGTCGGTGAAGTCACTCCCGTGGACGATGGCGAAGGACGTCCTGACGCTCCGGTCGTTGAACGCCGACGTCGTGCACACGCACTTCAGCCACGACCACCACGTCGCGCGCTTCGGTAAGCCAAAGGGAGCCGTGCTGATCCGGTCTGTGCACGCGCCGAGATCGCTGCGTCATCTCCCGTCCGCGGACGGCTACACCGTTCCCACCGACGCAGAGCTCGCGGCGCTCCCGAAGGCGCCGAACCGGATTCTCACGGCGCTGATCGCGCCCGGGCTCGAGCCCGCTGCCCACCGCGACCCCAACCTGATCGGCATGGTCAGCCACTTCCAGCCCTCTCGAAGGCACGAGCTTGCGCTCCACGCGTTCGCTGCGCTGCGACGCCAGAAGCCCGACGCACGTCTCCTGCTGCTCGGCGACGGCCCCACCCGTCCTGAGATGGAAGCACTGGCGAAGTCGCTCGAGGTCGAGGACGCGGTCACGTTCGCTGGTTATCGGCAGGGCGACGCGTTCGTGAACGCGCTGCAGTCGCTCAACGTCCTCTGGATCCTCGGGCTCGGAAACGACTGGTCCGCGAGGACCGCCTTGCAGGCACGAGCATGTGACGTCGCCGTCGTCGCCGTGAATGAAGGCGCGTTGCCGCGCTGGGCGGACGCGATCACCGAGCTCGACGCGGAGAGGCTCGCGACCGCG
>JBJMQN010000462.1:0-13575 GCA_045802665.1 Myxococcaceae bacterium
CTTGCGGGGTGCACCGGCCTGCCGACGTCGAAGGGGCCGAGCACCAATGGGGCGATCTGTTCTTCGGCTTCGGATTGCTCGAGCGGGCAGTGCGTGGATGGGGTGTGCTGCGAGTCCGCGTGCTCGGATGTCTGCTTTGCGTGCAACGTGTCTGGGCGCGAGGGCAGGTGCGTCGCGGTGCCGGATGGCGAGAACCATGGCGGCGATTGCGGCAGCGGCCAGTGCGCGGGCAGCTGCGATGGGCAGGGCGCTTGCCGGTTTCCGGGCGGTGAGACGGTCTGCGGCGACTCGCTTTGCGTGGGCAGCGCGGTTCAGACGCCTGCTTGCGATGGGCAGGGAAACTGCGGGAGTAAGGCCCAGCCGTGCGCTCCGTATGGATGTGAGAACGCGCGCTGCAAGACGAGCTGCGCGGACCCGGCGGATTGCTCGGGCGCGGCGGCCTGCAAGGCGGATGGTGGGTGCGAGGACAAACTTCCGGCCGGCAGCGCTTGCGGTTCGGGGACCGCGTGCGCGTCCAACTTCTGCGCGGACGGCGTGTGCTGCGATCGCCCGTGCGGCGGCTCGTGCGAAGCGTGCAACCTGCCCGGGTCCGAGGGCACCTGCACCGCGATCCCCAACGGGCAGGATCCTGACAACGAGTGCGTCGGCACTCCTCCCTGCGGCGCCTCGTGCGACGGATCCGGTCACTGCGCGTTCGGCGCGAACGGGACCACGTGCGGCAACTCGGTCTGCACCAGCGCGGACGCGCCGCTCATCCTCCGCGAGTGCAACGGCGGCGGCCAGTGCGTGGACGTGCTCCAGTCCTGCGGCGCTTACGCGTGCAGCGGTGGCGCGTGTCTGAGCCAGTGCTCCACGAGCTCTGATTGCCGGTCGTCGGCCGTGTGCGAGTCCGCGAGCTGTCTGCCGAAGCTGCCGCTCGGAGATCCATGCACCTCGCCCACGGAGTGTCAGAGCAACTTCTGCATCGAGGGCGTGTGCTGCTCCTCCGCGTGCTCGGGCGCTTGCGACACCTGCGCTGGCAGCACTCCGGGCCTGTGCAGCCCTCGCGGCGTAGGCGCGACTCCGGAGACCGCCTGCACCAACCCGGCGCAGGCATGCGGTACGGGTGCCACCTGTCCCACCACCTGCTCCGCGACCGCGCCTTGCCTCGCGGGCTACTACTGCGCCGCCGGCGTCTGCACGCAGAAGAAGACCGTCGGCTCCGCGTGCGGGTCCCCGTCCGAGTGCGGCTCCGGCTTCTGCGATGACTCCGTGTGCTGCGCCGAATCCTGCGGCCCGCAGTCCTCGTGCGCGGCGTGCAACCTGCCGGGCCTGGTGGGCAGCTGCTCGCCGCTCCAGTGGGGCTTCGACGGGCAGCCGGTCTGTGCGGGCAACTACGCGTGCCGGGCGGATGGCACCTGCGCGTCCGGCGCGTGCTCGGACGATCGCGACTGCAAGTCGGCCTCGGCGTTCTGCGCGGGCGCGGCCGGGTGTCAGCTGAAGAAGGCGAACGGCGGGGCATGCCAGCGCGCTCGGGAGTGTGCGTCCGGCCAGTGCGTGGACGGCGTCTGCTGCAACTTGCCGTGCGCTGGCGCGTGCGCGGCGTGCAACCTTCCGGGGACCGTGGGCTCGTGCACCAACGTTCCTCCGAGTCAGGACGTGGACGCCGAATGCGTGGGCGGGCTTGCTTGCAATGGTAACGGCGGCTGCTTCACCGCTCCGTGCAGCGCGAACAACCAGTGCGAGGCAGGCTACGTATGCCAGGGCGGCGCGTGCGTGGCGGGTAAGCCGCGCGGCGCGAGCTGCTCGGGACCGAACGAGTGCGGGCCTGCGCTCACCTGCGACGATGGCACCTGCTGCAACTCCCTATGCGGGGTGTGCAAGAGCTGCGATCTCGGCGGACAGGCGGGAACGTGCGTCAACACGCCGGCCAACACAGATCCCCGCTCGGAGTGCGCTGGCGGCCTCACGTGCAACGGGCTTGGCGCGTGCCGGACGAGCTGCGCGAACAGCTCCGAGTGCGAGAGCGGCTACGCGTGCATCTCCGGCGCATGCCAGCAGCTCAAGGGCTACGGGCAGAGCTGCACCGCGGCCTCTGACTGCGCCAGCGGCTTCTGCGCGAACGGCTTCTGCTGCGACGGCGCTTGTTCTGGCGGCTGTCAGGCCTGCAATTTCCCGGGGAAGCAGGGCTCGTGTCTGCCGTTCCCGCCGGGCAGTAACCCCGGATCTGTCTGCGGTCCGAACGCGTGCAACGGCGCGGGCGGATGCGGGAGCAGCTGCAGCGTGGACGCTCAGTGCTCGACGACTGCGTTCTGCAACACGAACACCTGCGCGACGAAGTTCACCGACGGGACGGCATGCGCCGCGGACAACCAGTGCGCGAACGGCCACTGCGTGGACGGCGTCTGCTGTGACACCGCGTGCAACGGCGAGTGCCAGAGCTGCAACTCTCCGGGACTGCCGAAGGGCACCTGCACGGCGTTCGCGCTGGAGACGGATCCGGACAACGAGTGCGCGGGCGGGCTCGGGTGCAACGGCAACAGCCAGTGCTTCACCTCCTGCGGCGCGAACACCGCGTGCGAGAGCAGCTTCCACTGCGACCTCGCGCAGAGCTCCTGCGTCCCGGATTCGGCGCCCGGCGTCGCCTGCAACGCGCCCGATGACTGCGTCAGCAACAACTGCAACGACTCAGTCTGCTGCAGCTCCGCGTGCGGAACCTCCTGCGAGGCGTGCAACGTGCCCGGGCAGGTGGGCACCTGCGTACCGCACGCAGCGCTGAGCGATCCCGAGAGCGGATGCGGGAAGACGTTCTGCGACGGCAGCGGCGCGTGCATCGCGCAATGCGCGAACGATACCCAGTGCAAGGCGGGGAACTTCTGCAATGCCAGCAGGCAGTGCGTGAGCAAGAACGTGGACGGCACGCCGTGCTCTGCGGCGAACGAGTGCAACTCCAACCTCTGCATCGACGGCGTGTGCTGCGGCGGGGCGTGCAGCGCGACCTGCATGGCGTGCAACGTCCCCACGCATGAGGGCGTGTGCTTCGCGAGACCGCGCGACACGGACGCCACGCCTCCGCAGTGCGGCAACACGTTCTGCAGCGGCACCGGATCAACCTGTCTCGCGAGCTGCGCGGGTGATGTGGACTGCAAGGCGGGCTTCTTCTGCAACGCGGGCACGTGCACCGCGAAGAAGTCCGCAGGACAGTCCTGCGCGGGCCAGCCGACGGCGTGCCAGAGCGGCCTCACCTGCGTGGACAACGTCTGTTGCACCACCGCATGCGGCGCCGCGTGCAGCGTCTGCGCCTCAGGGACCGGGACGTGCGGCACCGCGGCGGCGTCGACGCCTCCGAAGGGCGGCGCATGTCCGACCTACGTCTGCAATGGCACAAGCGGCAGCTGTCCCGGGAGCTGCACTGCGGACACCGATTGCGCCGCGAGCGCGTTCTGCAACACCCCCGCTTCGCCGGCGTCGTGCGTGCCCGACAAGGGCTCGGGGGCGAGCTGCACGCGGGATGCGGAGTGCCAGTCCGGGCTCACCTGCCGCGGGCCGACGGGAAGCAAGACGTGCCAGTGAATCCGTCGGAGCGCGAGGACGATGCGCTGAACGCTCTGAGCTGATCCGGCAAGTTCCGGAAGGTTCAGTACTTCATCCCGATCGCGTGGCGCGGGATCTCCGCCTCGATGAAGACCTTGAAGAGCTCCTTGTCGATCTGCCCGCTGTCGGCTTCCTTCTTGATGATGTCCAGCGCGAGCGTATGCGGCACGGCCTTCTTGTACGGGCGGTCGCTCGCGGTCAGCGCGTCGTAGATGTCGCTGATGCTCATCATCTTGGACTGCACGGGAATCGCGCCAGCCGGGATGCTTCGCGGGTAGCCCTTGCCGTCCAGCTTCTCGTGGTGCGCGTAGGCGATCTCCGGCACGCGCCGCAGCGCCCTCGTCCACGGGATCTGCGAGAGGAAGCGGAAGGTGTGCGTGACGTGGCTCTCGATCTCGAGCCGCTCTTCTTTCGACAGCGAGCCGCGCGGGATGGAGAGCAGCGAGACCTCGCGATCGGAGAGCAGCTGCTTGCGCACGTCCTGGCCGTCGGTGAAGACCATCTCGGCCACTTCGCGCAGCTTGTCGAAGCCGCCCTGAGCGAGGACGGTGGGCCGGTTGCACTCGAGGACGAACGCGAGCACCGAATCCAGCTCCATCAACTCCTGACGAAGGCGGTCGTTCTCGGACTTCTCGATGTCGGGGAGCGCGCGATCACCGAGCATCCGCACCTCTTCGATGCGCCGCTTGTAGCTCTGGAGCTGGCGGTCCTTCTTCGCCATGTCGAAGCGCATCTTGAGCACTTCCAGCTCGTGCGGATACAGCTTCTCCGCCTTCACCAGCACCGGCTCGCGCACGCCGACTTTTCCGAAGTCGTGGAGGAGCGACGCGTAGCGGATCTCGTCGATGTCGCGGTGGTTGAAGCGCGTGCCGGCGTACGTGCCGATCTCGATCTTCTCCACCGCCTGCGCCAGCGAAACGGTCAGCGACGCCACTCGCCCCGAGTGACCCGCCGTCGTCGGATCGCGCGATTCGATCGCGACCACGGACGCGTTCACGAAGCCTTCGAAGAGCGTGTTGATTTCCTGGTGCAGCATCGCGTTCTCGACGGCGGACGCCGCCTGACCGCCGAGCACCATCAGCAGCTCTTCGTCCTCCGAATGGAACTGCGCGGACGAGACCTTGTTGAGCGCCTGAATGACGCCGGTCAGCTCGCCGTTCGCATCTCGCATCGGCACCGCGAGGATGGTCTTGGTGCGATAGCCGGACGCATTGTCGAAGCTGCGGTTGAACCGCGCGTCAGCGTACGCATCAGGGATGTTGATCACTTCGCCGGTGCGAGCGACCGTGCCTGCGATGCCGGTGCCGATCTTGAAACGGATCTCATCCTTGCTGCCCTGCGCGACCTTGCTCCAGAGCTCGTCGCGCTCGCGGTCAAGGAGGAACAGACTGCAGCGGTCAGCCTCGACCACCTTGGCCGCCTCGGCCAGAATCAGCGGCAGGAGCGCGTCGAGATCGCGCAGGCCGGTGAACGCCTTGGCGACGTCGAGGATCGAAGTGAGCTTCTTGATACGACGCGTGAGATCCATCGCGCCGGAGCCTGTCGGGCCGGTCTCGGACTGGGGACGGGGAAGCACCGGGTGACTCCGCTGCGAGAGGGAAAAAGGCAGGGATTTCTACCACGGGGAGGGCGGGGGATCGGACAGGTCCTTTGCGCTCGGCTGCTCTCCAGGCGCGGGCTGTGGCTCATGTGCTCTGCGCTCGCACTGGCGGCGGGATGCGGGACGCGGATGCTCCTGCACATGGAGACGAAGCCGCTCGGAAACGGGCTCGTGCTCTTCGAGGGAGGGGCCGGGAACTCCACCGCGCTGCTCCACGGCGACGACGTGTTCCTCGTGGACACGAAGATGGGGGATTTCGCGCTTCGGCTTCAGCGGGAGCTCGAGGAGGACGGCGCTGACCGATCGGTAAGGCGGGTGCTGCTGACGCATGCGCACGTGGATCACACGCTCGGGCTGCAGCGGTTTCACGAGGTAGGCGTGGTCCTGCTGCAGACCAACGCGCTTCGGCGGATGCAGGCGCGGGAGAGCTCTTTTCTGCGGGATCAGACCTACGCCGTCGTCGAAGATCACGTGACGCTGCAGCTGGGGGGCGAGGAGGTCCGGATTTTTCACCCGGGCGTTGCGCATACCGATGGAGATCTGTGCGCGTACTTCCCTTCGCGGAAGCTGCTCATCGCGGGAGACCTCTGGAACCACGGGCTCGAGCCTGAGGCGGACTTCCGGTACGGCGGCAACATCCTCGCGCTGCGGAAGGCGTACGACGTGCTGCTCGCGCTGGATTTCGACAAAGTCATTCCCGGGCACGGGAGCGTGGGCACGAAGGCGGACGTGCAGCGCAACCGGGACTACCTGATGGCGATGGAGGCTGCGGTGTGGGAGGCGATCCGTCGGGGCGACACCGAAGAGGATGCGGTGAAGAAGGTGACGATGGCGGAGTGGCCCGAGTACGACCCGGTGCCGTTCTACGCGACCCGTGAGCTCAACGTGCGGATGATGTATCGAACGCTGAAGACCGGGCCCGACAGCGCCCACGAGTGACCCATGCCCAGAAAAACCATCATCGCCCCGTCGATTCTCTCCGCGGATTTCGGGCGGCTCGCTGAAGAGGTGAAAGCGGTGGAGGCCGCGGGGGCGGATTGGATCCACGTGGACGTGATGGACGGGCGGTTCGTGCCGAACATCACGCTGGGTCCGGTCGTCGTGACCGCGGTGCGCAAGGCGACGAAGCTGCCGGTGGACGTGCACCTCATGATCGTCGAGCCGGAGAAGTACATCGAAGACTTCCGGAAGGCCGGCGCGGATGTGATCACCGTTCACGCGGAGACCTGTCCGCACCTTCATCGAACGCTGCAGCAGATCAAAGCGTCAGGCGCGAAGCCGTCGGTGGTGCTGAACCCGTCGACGCCGCTCGCCGCGATTGAAGAGGTCTTGCCAGATGTCGCGATGGTGCTCTTGATGAGCGTGAACCCGGGCTTCGGCGGGCAGAGCTTCATCCCTCAGTCGATGGACAAGATTCGACGGCTGAGGGCGATGATCGACGCGCGCGGGCTCGACGTGGACATCGAGGTGGATGGCGGCATCAACCGGCACAACGCCAGGCAGGTGATCGAGGCGGGCGGCAACGTGCTCGTCGCCGGGAGCGCGGTGTTCGGGGAGAAGGATTACGCGGGGGCGATCAAAGCGCTGCGCGGGTAGCTCACGCGCTGCGAAGCGCCACCCACCCCGAAGACGCTCGGACATTGACCAGCGTCTCGAGGTAATCCGCGGGGAGCGGCTTTTCCTGGAGATGCAGCGCCCGGAGCTCCCGGCAGAAGCGGTGCAGCTTTTCGTCGCGGGTGTTGCTGAGCATCGCGACGCGCAGGCCACACGTCCGCACGTCCTGCTTGAGCCGAGCGAGCAGGAGCCGGCTGTCCACGCGCGGATCCGAATCCAGGATGACGAACTCCGGCGCGAGCGACCGGGCGAGCTCGAGCGCGTTGTGGGGCGAGGCCGGAATCACCCGAATGTCGAGGTGTCGCGCCTGACGCATCAGCTCGGCCTGGAGCGATTGATCTTCGGAAGCGAGGAGCACGCGAATCATGAGTGGACCCCCGCCATCCGCGCGACCTTGTTCATGAAGCAGATGTCGAACGGCTTCACCTCGTAGTCGTCCGCGCCGAGCTCGAAGCAGGTGTGCCGCGTGAACTGATCATCCACTCCGGAGAGCATGATCACCTTGCAGCGGCTGGTCTGCGGGTTCGCCTTCAGCTTCGCGAGCAGGTCCCGGCCATCCACCTTCTGCCGCACGTCGAGGATGATGACGTCCGGCTTGTGCTGCTCGGCCATCTCGACGACGTGCTCGGAGGTGCTGTCCGAGATGAAGTGCATGCCCATCCGGCGCGCCTGCCGCGCGAGCGCGGACACCACGAGCGGTTCATCGTCAGCGATCAGAATGGTGGGATTGGACGAGGTCATCATCAGGTCTCCGTGTGCGGAGAGCCTTGAGCAAGGTCCGATCCAGCGTTCCGGATCAGTGAATTCCCACGATTCGGCGGCAGGGGTCGGGGTCAGCGCTGACCCCGCGTGGGTCTGCGACCCCTCTTCTCGAAATTCGAAAGTGAAGTTGGTGCATCCGCGCCGGACTCCGAAGACGGACGGTGACCACAAGGTGGGATGGATCGAATGCGGTCGTTCCCTCTGAGGGCGCAGCTGGCACGCGGTTGCAATCGAGCTCCCGGCAGTCCGCGCCGGATTTTCCGCGCGGCGCTTTCTGGGGAGACGACATGGACATTCGGATTGGCGGAGCGGCGTCGGTGGCGATGGGCGGCGGCGAGGACGAGGGAACGGCGGGCGTGCGGGCGCGGAAGGTGTCGGTGGGGAACGCGGTGGAGGCGTATCGGCAGGATCCGGGCGGAGGCGGGCCGAGCGTGGCGCCGGTGTACTCGGACGGCTTCGTGAAGGTGCTGTCGGAGGATCCGGTGAGCGAAGCGACGGCGAAGGCCTTCGCTGCGCGCATCGAGGCGGCGTGGAACTACGATCTCCAGAAGCAGAAGTGGGGCGACGACGGCGCGTTCAAGAAGCCGCTCTCGGTGATCGCGCTGTCGGGACCGTCGTTCGAATCATTCACCGGCGACGCGTCCGGATCGATCGGCGGGGTGACGATTTCGCCGGATGTCTTCGTGGTCCCGGAGCGGGTGATGTCGGGCCGGAAGACCGCGCAGGACGAGGACACGATCGCGCACGAGCTCGGCCACGTGCAGGACCTGCGTCAGGCGGGCGAACGCATCAAGGACGTGCCCATCTACCTCCAGGAGGGAAAGGAGTACCTGCTCGGCGACGGGTATCCGAATCCCAATCCACACCTCAAGTACGTGGCGGATGCGCTGATGAAGGTGGACGCGCAGCTCGCGGACGACGTGATGCACCACTTCCGCACCGTGAACGACGAGGCGAAGTCAGGCCCGATGGGCTTCTACGGAGAGACGGTGGGGGCGCTCTACGTGGAGTGGCTGCGCACGTGGGCGGGCGGTAAGGGTTTCCCGGATGCGATTCACCGCGTGGCGACGACGGTGGAGAAGGTGGGCGGCGGGGAGAGCTACGACGCGGCGTTCAAGTCCGAGTTTGGAATGACGCCGGCGGAGTCGGAGAAGCAGTTCGTGAGCTACATAGCCAGGACCGAGGACGATCGGAAGGCGAGGTTCTCAGGGACGATCTACGACGTGGGCTAGCGGGCATCGCGAGCCTGATCGACTCCGCTCAATGTGAACTCCGTCGAGGGAGCGCGCGAAGCGAGCCGTGAGCGGAGTCGAACGGGTGAGCGGGCGTCGCTAACGCGATCAGCCCCTCACGGCCGCGACGCCAAGCATCACCCAACCAGCCAGAAACCCAAGTCCGCCGAACGGAGTCACCGCGCCGAGCCCTTTCACGCCGGTGAGCGCGAGCACGTACAGACTCCCTGAGAAAAGAACGATGCCGGCCGTGAAGGCGATGCCGGCAGCGCTGATGAGAGATCCAGGTCGAACGCTCGCAAGCCACGCCACCGCGACCAGCGCGAGCGCGTGGTACATCTGATACCGAGCGCCCGTCTCGAAAACCGCGAGCAGCTCAGGAGCGAGCCGCTCCTTCAGCGCGTGAGCGCCGAACGCGCCCGCTGCGACGGAGATGAAACCGTTCAACGCCGCAATCGCGAGCCAGGTGCGCATGCGGTGGCGGTAGTCCGACTTCGCTCACGCGTCAATCGACTCCAGATGGCGAGGCGTCGAGGCGCGAATCCGAGCGGCAAGAATTAATTGGGTAGGGCAGATCGCCACTGCGGCACCCCTCTCTGTCCCACTGGAGACACGCATCCGGTTCGTCCGCCAACGTGAGCGAGCCCGAGGCCCACCAGCCGATCGAGCAGCACCCCTCGCGTGTCGCACTGGCCGTTCGTCACCGCCGTGTGGACCACCATCAGCAGGGGGTGGCTCATGACGAACGTAGAAGTGACACACGACTGGGGCGAACCGAGCGGTGGTCTTTTCAGCGCGCCGTATGACGCGCCGAACGTGAAGAGCGGAATCGCGGGCGGAGCGGTGATGGGGCTCGTGGGCGGACTCGCGTTCCTGCTCCTGATGATGTTCAGCAGCTGGATCTCGCAGAGGTCGCCGTTGTCCGTGCTCCGGCTGATGGGGTCGACCGGGTACGACGGTCCGATCTCCAGGGCGCCAGGATACGTCTGGGGCGGCCTCGCCATTCACCTCGCGGTGAGCGCGGGCTGGGGCGCGTTCTTCGGCCTCTGCGCTGGCCGCAACGGCCGCAGTGGCGCAGCCATCCCGTTTGGTGCGCTCTCCGCGATGTTCGTCTGGTGGGTGATGACCTGGTGGGTGATCCCGATGAGCACGCCGCGGCTCTTCGACGCGACGTCGGGCTACTGGAACTTCATCTGGTTCTGCGCGCACCTGCTCTACGGGTTCTTCGTGGGCTTCGCACCGATGGTGGCCAATCGGATCTACCGGCGGCTGTTCGTCGTGGTGGTCACTGATCACAGTGAGCCCGTGCGAGCGGATCGCGACGTGGACGTGGTGCCGCTTCCGGATTGAGCCGGTCTTGCGGACGAGCTGTCCCTGAAAAGTCTCAATTTCACAGGCCGGACGACGGCAGATTGAGACAATTCAGGGACAGCGCTCGGTCCCACGGGATTCGCTGCACCGGAGTCTCACTCGTCTCGTGGACTGGAGTTCCGGCGAACGGGACGAGCGCGGATGCACCACGCCACTCTCGACGTCTGCGAATCACCTCTGAGCTCGCGGCACACCGGACTCCTGGCATCGCCGCTGCAATTTCGTCCGAGCAAGGAGGCGGACGATGGAGATTGGACGGAAGCAGTGGGGCGGGACGGTGGTGAACGACTCGCGCGAGGATCGCGACAATCCGAACGCGCGCGGGATGACGGAGGCACGTCGCTCAGGCGTCATTCGTGCGGACCCCACGGCGAGGGTCAGCGCAAGCACCAGCGCGGTGGACACGACAACCGTGGAACCGCATCGGTCCGTCGTCTCTCACTCCGCGCTCAGCAATCCGCGCTTTCCCGCGGAGAGCGCTTTCGATTCGGTCGCGTCAGGGCACAGCCGTCTCGCGCGAGGCAGCAGCGGGCCCGCGGTGAAGACGCTGCAGGGCGCGCTCAGCGATCTCGGCTACTCCCTGCCGAAATACGGGACCGACGGAAAGTTCGGGGCGGAGACCGCGGCAGCGCTGAAGGCGTTCCAGGCGGACCGTATGTTGAGCGCGACGGGCATTCTCGATGCGCCGACTCTGCGCGAGCTCGACGGTGCGGCGCCGCCTCCGAACGAGAAGGCAACGCTGTATCCCGAGTACGAGAAGCTGTTCCGCGACGGCGTCCTGAACGTGACCGTCGGGATGGGCTACGACGAAGAGGGATCGGATCTGTGGCAGCGGGAGAAGCTGCTGGATGGCCTCGCGCAGCGCGGCTTCCGTCCCCTGGACCCGGCCAGCGACGCCCAGCTCCGTGAGCTTCATCTCGATCGGGGCACGTTGGATCCAACTGCTCGCTACTTCGCGAAACGGTTCGATGCCGGAGGCCGAGAAGTGACCGCGCTCGTGCGCTACGTGGATCGTTCGTCCGCTGATCCGAAAGCGCAGTTCGCGAAGGGGATGAGCGGCTCGGAGGTGGTGCTCTACGGCGGGCACGCTCGGTACGGCTCGGGGCCGGACTTCGATCCGATCGACTCCACCGCGGGCAACTTCGTCCTCGGCGTGAACAGCAAGGGGCACCGGGACGGCACGCTGACGAAGGCGTACGACGAACACATGCGTGAGCTGCTCGGCGATGCGCCGAATGATCTCGAACGCACGCGCCTCACCGACGACTATCAGCTGATGGTGTTTTCCGGCTGCCGCACGAAGGACTACCTCGATGAGCTGCGCGGAATTCCGAAGAACAAGGACCGGCGCAACCTCGACGTGCTGGTGAGCGACGATCTGCTCTCGTGGGCCAACACGACTGAAAATCTACTGACCAGCCTCGACGACGTGATGGGCGGCAAGAGCGTCAACGCGCTCCAGTCAGACCTGAAGCGCGTCAACGGCGTGAGCTTCACCGCGGACGGGTTCGGCGGGAACGCCGAGCCGACGACGGGCGTCGCGCGGACGTGAAACCACTCGCAAACCATGAAACGTCATCGCGCGTTACACGCCTGAGACACCGCCGCTCCACCGCAGTGAGCGTTGTGACGCGCTCGTGGTTTGACCCCGCGTCGAGAGCGCGACTAGAGCGCTGCCCGTGCGCCGAATCTTCCTGCTCTCGTTCGCCTTCATCTCCGTCGCTGGATGCAACTGCGGCGCAACCCGGCTTCGTGAGAGCGCGGGTGATTGCGACGTGAACCCCGCGCAGTGTGATCCGCCGCCCACCGTCGACATCGAACCGGTGATCGACGCGGGCGTCACGGACAAGCGCGTGTGCAAGGACTTCGGCACGGTGACCGGTCGCGTCTGCGCGCCGGACAAACAGACCTGGGTGAACGGCGCCGACGTCTCGGTGGATGCGCTGGATTGCAACGGCGACAAGGTTCACGTGAGCACGGTCTCCGGTTCGGACGGCTCGTTCGAGCTCTCCGGCATCCCGAACGGCAGCTGGGTGGTCCACGCGCAGTCCGGCGCTTTCAGCCAGGACATCCCGGTCAACATCACACCGAATCAGACGGTGGCGCTGGCTGACAACGAGCTCTGCGTGGCGCAGCGGCAGGTGAAGATCGCGGTGGTCACCGGCATGGGTGATCAGATCGAAAACCTGCTCACGAACCTGAACCTCACGTTCGATCTCTTCGGCGGCGACTACACGAAGTACGCGACCGAGGCGGCGCCGTTCCTCACCGATCTGCAGAAGATGAAGCAGTACGACCTCATCTTCATCAACTGCGCGGCGGCGAAGAACTTCAACGACATCGATCTCGGCAGCAACGCCTCCACGATCGAAAAGAACCTGCACGACTACGTGGCGCAGGGCGGATCCATCTACGCCTCCGATTGGGCGCTCCTGTTCGCGGTCTACGCGCAGCCGGGCGGGCTGGACTTCCTGACGTCGACGGGCGGGAACGTGAGCTCGCCGCTCAACACGCAGCACCTGATGGGCTACGCGCCGCAGTCGGTGAGCGCGACGGTGAAGGACCCGGGCCTGGCGGCGTTCCTCGGCAAGAGCACGATGTCGATCAACTTCCCGAAGCAGTCGGGCGCGATGAGCCTGCACTGGGGCCTGATGCAGACGGTGGCGCCGAACGCGAAGATCCTCGTCGAGGCGCCGTCGGTGAAGGTGTGTGACGGCTCGGCGAACTGCGCGGCGACGAGCTCGAGCGCGACGAATGTGCCGCTCGCGGCGCAGATCAAGCTGACGCCGGATGATCAGCGCGGCGGACGCATCATCTACACGAGCTTCCACAACGTCGCGCAGAGCGGCTCGGACGTGGCGCAGACGCTGAAGTACCTCGTGCTTCACCTCTAGAAGTTCCGTAGTACCGTCCGGAGCCATGCGAATCGCTCTGGTCGTGTGTGCGGCACTGTTGAGCTTGCACTGCGGTCCCTTCGGCAAAACGGGTGACGGGCAGGGCGGAGGAACCGGCGGAGGCGATGGCGGCGGTGGAGGGACGACGGGCGCTCCCGGCTGGAGCCTGTCCTTTCCCGACTCCGAGCGCGGCACGCCTGTCCTCGCCGTGGTCTTCGTGCCGACGCAGGGGACCGGCACCACGGAGCAGATTCCGCCGAACGACGATCCGTGGCGTACGGCGCTGACGAATCGCACCTTCGACCTCGTGCGCGACAGCGGCGACGCGCACGCCGAGGGACATCTCACGCTCACGATTGGCGACCCCACCGTCACCATTCACGTGACCTCGAGCGCCACCTCTGGAGGCAGCACCGTCGGCTCGGCCTCGGGGGGAATCAGCAACGTGACGTGGTGCTACCGGCCGCCCGCGGGACACAGCGCGGTGCGGTTCAGCTCCACGTTCACGGGCTCCGCGGCGCCGGTCGTC
>JBJMQN010000023.1:0-3901 GCA_045802665.1 Myxococcaceae bacterium
TCCGCTGGAGCTGTCGTTCGTGTTCGCGGGCGAGAGCGCCTCCACCCCGGTGCTGATCCGGCAGGTCGAAGCGAATCTGGACGCGCGTGGCAGAGAAGCGTTCGTGCGGCGATCCGATTCACTGGGGCAGCAGCTCGAGGATGCGATGCTCAGCGGTGACTTCGCGCAGGCGGCTTCCGCGATCGAAGACCTGGAGCGATTGCTCGCCGCGCTCGGGCCGCTCGAGACGGATGCGATGAAGCGGGTGCTGGCGATCGCGAAAAGTTACGGCGCGGCGGGGAAGATGAGCGGCGCGGGCGGCGGGGATGGGTGCGTGCTTCTGTCTCCGACGCCGGAGGTTCAGTCCGACCTGCTCGCGGGCCTCCGGCAACGAGGCTTTCACGCGTTCGCGCTGACGGTGGAGGCCGGGCTCCGAGGCGAGGCGCGCGGAGAGCCGGAGCTGCTTCAGTGGATTGCCGCAGGTTGAGGGCGCGCGCACTCCAGGCTCCGCGCTCACAAATTCGATCCGCTCGTGAGGCTCCATGCCAATGCATCACGACACGCTCTACGGGCGTGGACTTTGATGCACCCTGACGCAGTCCGGGAGCTCAGATGACGCAGGACGAGTTCGTGCTCCGCCCCGCTGTTCCCGAGGACGCGGCGGCGCTCGCGAAGATCATTCGGACCGTGATGCCGGAGTTCGGCGCTGATGGGCCCGGGTTCGCAATCCACGACAAGGAAGTCGACGAGATGCCTCAGGCCTATTCGCGGCCGGGCCATGCGTACTTCGTCGTCGAACGTTCGGGGCGGATCGTCGGCGGCGGCGGAGTGGGGCCGCTCACTCCGGGCGATGCGGTGACCTGTGAGCTTCGCAAGATGTACTTCCTGCCCGAGGCGCGCGGCTTCGGAGTGGGGGAACGGCTGCTTCGCCGGTGCATGGACGCGGCGCGCGGGCTCGGCTACCGGCGGATGTATCTGGAGACGCTGAAGACGATGGAGGCCGCGCAGAAGCTCTACCGGAAGCTCGGGTTCTCCCCTCAATCCTGCGCCGAGGGGAACACCGGCCACTTCGGATGCGACCGGTTCTTCTCCCGCGAGCTGTGAGCGGAAGCGGCGGTCAGATCGCCCCGACCCAATCAAGCAGCACGCACAAGAGGAGCCAGAGCACAGCGAAGCCTGCCCACTTCGAGGCGATCGGCCGGAAGCGGAGGCTCTTTCTCCAGCTCGTTCGTTGCTCTGAAGGCATCAGCATCTTCACGACCTCCTCCGGAACCCAGCCTCGCTGTTGACCGAGCGCCGCCTTCGCTCGATCCAGCCGCTGCCTCGCCTCCAGCAGCATGCCTTCCGCGCTCCGGCATTGGTTCTGGAGCCCAGCGCGGTCCGCTTCCAGATGCTGCAGATCGCGCCGCAGCACCACGAGCTCCTCGATGCGCTGCGCTCGCGCGCGCAGAGGTCTGAGCTCCGCTTCGAGCGCACGCACCGCCCCTGCGACGTCGTCCACCCCGCTCATCTTCGCGCCTTACGTCGCTTCATCCAGGTGGAAAGCCCGACGCCGATCGCGCCGACCGGCATCAGCAGCACCAGCGCGCCGAAGACGACAGACGCAGCCTGTCCGTGCAGCCTCACCAGCACGCCGTATCCGATGCCCAGGAACGTCGCGGCGTACACACCGACGAGTCCGGCGGCGACGAGCACGTCCCCGAGCTGCTCGGCGAACGGCAGTGGCTCTGCTCCGGGCAGTGGCGGCCTCCTCGACTTCTGCCGCCGCCAGGCCTTTGCGAGCTTCAGCGCCTCATTCGTCTCGCGATCCGTCTGACGAAGCTCGCTGTAGATCTCGGACCGTTCGAAGCGGAGCTTCTGCACCGCCGCTTCGAGCTGCGTCTTCTCGAGCTGCAACCGGACGCGTTCCGTCTCTTCCACGCCCGGCGCCGCGGCGAGCGTCTCTTCCAGATGCCGTCGTTCGGCCTGGAGCGCTTCGAGGCGCGCGCGGAGATCTCGGTCGGCGGAGGACATCGGAGCCCTGGGGGAGGCAGGCTACCAATATGAATGAGGCGCCGCGCCCGGGCTGTCTAGAACATGTGTCCGAAGCTGACGTACACGGCGTTGCGGTTGAACTCCGGCGCGTAGCCCCAGTCGAAGCGCAGCACCGCGGCTTTGCGCGCCACCCGGATGCCGGCGCCCACACCCGGATGCCAGCTGTACCAGGCGCCGTCGTCCACGTTCGGATGCCACACGCGGCCGAAGTCCACGAGCATCAGCCCGCCCACGTGCACCGGCTCGCCGCGGAACGGAAAGTCGAACGCGTAGAAGCGCAGCTCCGAGTTACTGAACACCTTCACATCGCCGGCGTAGCGGTTTCGCGGAATGCCCCGCACCGAGCTCATGCCGCCAATGCCCTCGGGCGTCGCGGTGCCGCCGATGTTCGCCCACTCGAAGAACGGGACGTCGCCGAAGAGGGCGTCCGCGGTGAACCTCTGCGCGAAGACGAGCCGGGGCGAGCCGAGCTTGAAGTAGCGGCGCTCGCTGAGCGTCACGCCCCAGAAGTTGTACGCGCTGCCGGTGGGCCTGGCCGCGGCGCGCACGGACAGCTCCTCGGCGCCTCCGCGCGTGGCGTCGTTCTCGTCATCGCGCGTGTCCCAGAGAAGGCCACCGATGAGCTGACCGGTGGGCCCGCCCGCAATCCCGAGCGGCTGCTCCTGCTCCAGCACCGAGCCCGGATAGACGTGCACCCGCGTGTACCGAAACGCGTAGCCGATGTACGGCTGGAACGGATGGCCGTCGCCGAAAGGCTGGCCGCGCAGCCGCACCCACGCGCCGGGCGACAGCCGGTCGTAGTTGAACCGCTTGTCGGTGACGTCTCCATTGAACCCGGGTGACGAGACGTTCCCCACGCCGTAGTAGGGCGCGAGCAGCTCCCGGCGATGCTCCACGCGCAGCTCCAGCCGGTTGTTTCCGATGAGCCGCGGACCGTCGTACCGAATCCAGTGGTTCTGGATGCCGAGCGTGGTGAAGAACACGTTCAATGCCAGCGCGTGCCGGTACGGCTTGTACCCGGGCGCATAGAGATACGCGCCGCCCACCGCGCCGAAGCCCACGCCCTGATCCGAGTTGTAGGAGAGGAGCGGGATGGCGATCGCGTCGAACTTCTTTTCCTTCGCGGGCTCCGGCTTCACCTGATCCGGCTGCGCGACGACGGTGGTGCTGTTGTCCTCCTGTGCGGGAGTGTCTTCAGGAACACTTCCACCCTGTACGACGGTTGCCAGCACAGCGAGGACAGGGAGAAGCGCCATTGCCGGCTGAAGGTGGCCAGAGACGGCCTTCCCTTCATCCACCCGGTGGCGGCAGGTCCCACGTCTGCTCGCCTGCCCGGCGTACGGATGTGGCGAGCGTCAGCACGAAGCCCCTTCTGTCCTAACGGGCCAATCGCCACATTCCCGCAGCACCTTGGAGGAGGGGAAAGGCACCTGATGACGCACGAGCGTGAGCTGCTCATCCGGCCGGATATGCGGGCCTGGGCGCAGGAGTCGTTTCAGCGCGCCGGCCGCAAGCTTCAGCGGCTGGAAAAACGTCGCAAGCGGAAGTTCCTGCTGGTGCACCTGGATGGGGTCCCCATGGGGCTCATCAAGAGGGCGCTGGCGGAGG
The DNA here is from genome assembly GCA_045802665.1 of Myxococcaceae bacterium. Lineage (GTDB taxonomy): Bacteria > Myxococcota > Myxococcia > Myxococcales > Myxococcaceae > JBJMQN01. Next base: position 3,622 of record JBJMQN010000023.1, read on the forward strand.
GACGGATGCCCTTCCTCAAGAGCCTCGTCGAGTCAGGCGCCTACAACCTCGACAGCGCGTTCTGGGGCTCTCCGGCGTCGACCCCGTGTTTCCAGGCGGGCGTCCTCTACGGCATCCGTCACCCGAACCTCCCTGCGTACAGCTGGTTCGAACGCGGGATGAACAAAGAAGTCCGGATGAATGCGCCGCTCGACACGGTGGCGATCGAATCGCGGCTCAAGGCGATGGGACCGTCGCCCTTGCTCGAGGGCGGCGGCACCACGTACCTGTCGCTCTTTCA
>JBJMQN010000463.1:0-7574 GCA_045802665.1 Myxococcaceae bacterium
AACGAGAAGTTACCGCGCACCTCGACGTGCGAGATCTTCCCCGCGGGCGCTCCAGCGGCCTCGAGAAGCTGCGGCAGCGACTCCGCGTTCACCTTGTCCTGCCGGCCGATGTTGATCCACAGCCGCACGTGACCTTCCGGCAGCGGCCTCGGTGCCTCGCGCGGCGGACGCTCACGACGCGCAGGCTTCGCGGCGGGCGTTCCAGCGGACGGCGTCTCGGCGTTCGAATCGACCACGCCCTCGGCGGGCTTCGTGTCCGTGTCGGTCTCTTCCACCGTGGAAGTCGGCGTCTCGGGCCTGGGACCGCGCGCGTCGCGACGTTCTCGGCCGCCCCGATCACGACCGCCTTCGCGGCTGCCCTCGCGCTTTGGACCTCGCTCGCGCGGACGTTCTTCGCGGCGCGGGCGCTCCTCCTGCGACGACGACGCCGGCGTCTCTTCCTTCGCCTGCACCTTCTCGATCCGGTGGTGCGTGAAGAAATAACGGAGCAGGAACGCGATCAGATCGTCCGAGTCGTTCCGCGCCTTCACGCTCGCCGCGAGCGGCAGCATTCCTTCGAACACCGCACCCGACGCGCCGTCCTGAATCTCTTTGATGTGGCGTTCGGTCCACTTCTGCATCGCTTCATCGGCTGACGGCAAGGGGCGCCTCTCGAAGTTGATTCCGTATTTTTGCTGCAGAGTCTTGAACGTCATCAGCTCGCGGCCGGAGAGCACGTTGATCGCCGTGCCCTTGTTGCCGATGCGGCCGGTGCGTCCCACCCGGTGCAGGTACACCGCCGCGTCCTCAGGGAGCGAGTAGTTCACCACGTACTGCAAGCCGGAGATGTCGATGCCGCGCGCCGCGATGTCGGTCGCCACCATGAACGCGAGCTCGCCCCGCTTCACGCGGCCCATCACGCGCTCGCGCTCTTTCTGCGGGAGATCTCCGTTGAGAACTTCCGTGTCGAAGCCGTTCCGGTTCAGCACCGCTGACACCAGCGTCGTGTCGTCGCGCGTGTTGCAGAAGATGATCGCGTTCTCGGGCTCGTTCGCCTCGAGGATGTGCACGAGCTGCCTGGGCTTCGGCAGGTTCTCGTTCATCTCGTAGACGATGTGGTGGATGTGATCCACCGTGAGCTGGTCGCCAGAGAGCAGCAGCGTCTCCGGCTCCTTCGTGTACTTGCTGATCAGCGACTGGATGTCCGGCGGCACCGTCGCGCTGAACAGCAGCACCTGACGATCCTTCGGCAGGTAGTCGAGGATGCGCGTGACCTCCTCGAAGAACCCCTGGTTCAGCATCTCGTCCGCTTCGTCGAGCACCGCGTGCGAGCAGTTCTCGAGCTTCAGATTCTTGCGCCGGATGTGATCGAACACCCGGCCCGGCGTGCCGACGACGATCTGCGAGCCGGCCTCCAGCGCGTCCTCCTGCACCTTCATCGACGCGCCGCCGTAGATCGTCGCGACCTTGATGCCCTTGTACTTGCCGAGATCCTGCAGCTCCGCGGCGACCTGCAGCGCGAGCTCGCGCGTGGGGCAGAGGATCAGCGCCTTCACCACGCGGTCAGTGCCCTTGATGCGCTCGAGCAGCGGAAGCCCGAATGCGGCCGTCTTGCCGGTGCCCGTCTTGGAGCGGACGATCAGATCCCGCCCTTCGAACGCAGGTTGAAACGCCTTCGCCTGCACCGGGGTCGGGTTGGTGTAGCCGCGCTCCGAGAGGGCGCGCAGCACTTCGGGGGAGAGCTTCAGGTCCTGAAAGCTGACGTCGGCGACGTACTCGGCTGGACGCTGGGCCCCTTCTCCTGGGGTCTCTTCAACGTTGTCGTTCATTGTTCGCGTGAGGGTCTAACCCCCGGAAGATCGCATTACAACAACTCGCGCAGGGGTATAGAGAAGCAGTCGAAATCGCGCGCCATGGCGAAGGAACCGAAGAAAAGCGCTCCCACGCGGAGCAAGAAGGGCAAGCGGCCCGAGGGCGACGCTCAGCCTGCTCCCGCGACCGTCATCGAAGGCGAAATCGTCCCCGAGGAGCGCCCCCGGAAGCCTGCCGGCCGTGCGGTCTCCAGCAAGGACGTCGAGGACGCGGAGGTCGTCGAAGGCGAAGCGACGGAGCTCTCCGAGCCTGAGCCCGAAGAGCTGGAGGATGTGGAGCCGGAGGTGGACGACCAGACGCTCGCGCTGGCGCCGATGACGGATAAGGGCACCGGCATCGCGGCGACCGATCCGCTCACGCGCTACATGCGCGAGGTGGGTCAGCATCCGCTGCTTACGCGCGAGCAGGAGCACGAGCTCGCGGTGAAGTTCCGCAACACCGGAGATCTCAACGCCGCGTACAAGCTGGTCGCCGCGAACCTGCGGCTCGTCGTGAAGCTCGCGCACGAGTACCACCGCAATCCCATCGCGCTCCTGGACCTGATTCAGGAGGGCAACATCGGGCTCATGCAGGCGGTGAAGAAGTACGACCCGGACCGCGGCGTGAAGCTGTCGTCGTACGCCGCGTGGTGGATCCGCGCGTACATCCTTCGCTACATCATGGACAACTGGAAGATGGTGAAGCTGGGGACCACCGAGGCCCAGCGGAAGCTCTTCTTCAAGTTGCGGCAGGAGCAGGCGAAGCTCTCCAACGAGGGCTTCGAGGTCACGCCGAAGCTGCTCGCGGAACGCCTGAACGTCACCGAGCAGGATGTCGTCGACATGGACCAACGGCTGTCCAACGACGAGCTCTCGTTGGATGTACCCGTGGGCGACGAGGGCAAGGGCACGCGCGGCGAGCGGCTCGCGGAGAAGAACGCGCTGCCGGCGGACGAGCAGCTCGCCTCGGAGGAGCTGAAGCAGATCTTCCGCGAGAAGATGGCGGAGTTCAGCAAGACGCTGAAGGACAAGGAGAAGTACATCTTCGAGAAGCGCCTCATCGCGGACGAGCCGATGACGCTCCAGCAGATCGGCGATCAGTACGGGGTGTCGCGCGAACGCGCTCGGCAGATCGAAGCGGCGCTGATCGCCCGCATGCGCGAGTACCTCCGCGCGGAGATCCCTGACTTCGATCTCGTCGCCGCGCCGAAGGACTGACGGCCGACGTCTACCGCGCCTCGCGCAGCCGCTGCTCCGCCCACGCGAGCGCCTCTTCCATGTTCGCGCATACGGTGTACGGCGTCGGAAGCCGCGTCATCATCAGCACGGTCATCGAGATGAAGCGGATGAGCGGCGACGAGAACACGTGCACGGTGCCGAGGCAGTTTTGCTTGAGCTCGTCGTAGTGCTCGCGCTGCCAGGCGATGGACCGCGAGCGCATGTAGCCCGAGACTTTTCCAATCTTCGTCGCGTCCTGAATCACGACGTAGCCGCTGCGGCCTTCCAGCGCCTTCGTCGCCTCGACGATGAACCCGTCCAGCTCGGTGTCGGTGAGCGTTCCCTCAGTCGTCTGAATCACGATGGGCCAACGCGACACGTCGACGCGGTAGTTGCCCATCGCTCACAAATTCTCCATCGCCGGGATCCGGATGACACAGGTCGAGCCGCGCGGCGCATCACTCTGCAGCGCCACGTCTCCCCCATGCTCTTCGATGATGCGCTTCACGATGGCAAGCCCCAGTCCACTCCCCGTTGGCCGAGTGGTCACGAAGGGCTGAAACAGCTTCCCGCGGATGCGCTCCGGGATGCCCCCGCCAGTGTCGGTGATCTTCACCACCGCGTAGCGGGCCTCCGAGCTGAGCGCGACCTTCAGCTCTCCGCCGTTCGGCATCGCCTGCACCGCGTTCCGGAGCACGTTCCCCAGCGCGAGCTGGAACAGCAGTCCATCCGCGTGCACGGGGCCCAGGTCCTTCTGCACCTCGCGATGCACTCGCACGCGGTCCTTCGCGCCCTCGGTCATCAGCGTGTGTGTGAGCGCGTCGTCCACCGCGTGCTCCAGCGCGATCGCCGCGAGCTTCAGATTCAGCGGCCGCGCGAGATCCAGCAGCGCAACCACGAGGCGATCCAGTCTGCCGACTTCATCCGCGATGATCCGGCACAGCTCCTTCGCGTCGTCGGACAGCTTTGCCTCGCGGCTCAACAGCGCAGCCGAGTTCGCGAGCGCGCCGAGAGGATTTCGAATCTCGTGCGCGATCACCGCCGCCATCTCGCCCAGCGCCGCGAGCCGCTGCTTTCGCACCAGCGCGTCCTGCGCCTCCGCGAGCTCGTGCATCGAAGCGCGCAGCCGCTCTTCGGTTTCCTTGAGCGGCGTCACGTCGAGATCCACGCCGAGCGCGCCCTGTACCTCGCTGTCCCGAATCACCGGCGAAACCACGCGCACGAGCCGCCGGTTCTTTCCGTCGATGGGAAGCGTCAACTCCTGGCGAGTCGTCTCGCCGTTCAACGCCCTCGCGATGGACGGCTGCCATTCTTCGACGCGCGTCCCGACGACGTTCCCCACCCGCTTCATCGCCGCGGGGTTCAGCAGCATGCAGCGTCCGTCGCGATCGCAGATCCAGAAGTCGAACGGGAGCGTCTCGCCCAGCGTGACGAGCCACGATTCGATCTCGTGCCACTGCCGTTCGTTCTCACGCTCGGCGGTGATGTCCACCAGCGCGACCAGCAGCTCACTCTTCGAACGGATGATGGACGTGCGGAGCCACGCGTCGGGACGGTTGGGCAGCCGCGCGCGGTGCTCCAGCGTGCGCGATTTTCCATCCGTCGCGACCTCGCCCAGCGCGTGCAACAGCTGCGGCAGCTCCGTCTTTGGTACGAGCGAGGACCAGAAGTTCCCGCCGGCCAGACGGGTCAGCTCTCCCAGCAGTGATTGGCACCGCTGCCCGACGAAGCTCACGCGCAGCTCCGGCGGGTTCACGCGGAGGACGGCGACGTGAAGCGCGTCGAACAGCTCGAGCAGCTCCGCAGAGCTCCCATCGGAGCCGTCCAGCTCGACGAGCTTCACTGGCGTGGTGGAAGGTTTCACGGCGCGTTGGCCTGAGCGAGCAGCGAGCGAGGGATGCGAAAGCGGACGTCCTTGCCTTCGCGGGAAACCCGTACGATCGCCTCCATCAATACGTGGTTCGCGCGGCGGTACAACGGCAAAGGCGCGAACGTCTGCTCCTCGGGAATGATCGCGCCCAGCGCCGGCGCCGCGTCCACCAGCAATTTCGTCCAGTCCGCCGGAGGAAGCCCGAGCAGATCGCCACACTCATCTCCGGCGAGGTGCCGCACCAGCGCGATCGGCAAACCGTCCAGCGCCGTGCCCGGGAAATACTCCTGCATCATCTGGATCAGCGGACGGATGAGCCGCTTGCCCGCCGCGGAGCGTCCCCATTGGCGCTCGCGAATAGCGCTCATCAGCTCCTCCGCCTGCGCGAGGTTGTCGGGCAGTAGCTCGGGGCGGATTCCGAGGAAATGGCCCGCCACGTTCCAGGCGTGAATCCACGCTTCCGCTTCGGTGTCGGTGACCGGAATGCCGAGGGAGTGAAGGCCCTCGAGCGTCACGACCGAGAACGTCATCAACGTGCCGCCGAGATCCTCCTGATTGATCGGCGGACCGAGCTTGTCTCTGTCCCACGCGGGCGTCGGTCGAGAATTGATCAGGTGACGGATCGCCGCATGGAGCAGCCGCACTTTTTGCGCGGAGCGGATGCCGCGGCCGTTCTCGTCGAACGCGCCCTCGTCCATCGCGTCGAAGACGAACTGCGCGGTCTCGAAGATGCGCTGACGCGTGTGCCGGGTGAGCTCCTGCGTCTGAGTGAGCACCTCCGCGCCGCGTCCCGCCGCGTACGCCTGAGGAAGCGACGAGCAGAACAGCGCCATCGCCACCTCCCAGCCGTTGCGCGTGAAGAGCCGCTGCGCGATCTGCAGCTTCGCGGCGTCCGCCCAGCCGGGGAGCTTCGAGGTCGCTTCGAAGTAGCGCTCGGCCTCGGGCGGAAGTCCGGCGGGAACGGGATCGTCGCTCCGGAAGAGGTTCGAGAGCAGCGCGTTCACCGCGTCCACTTTGCCGCGCCGGAAGATGTCGAGGACCACTTCGTCCGCTGGCGGATCCGTGTGCTGGCGAAGCTCGGTGAGGAGCTCTTGCGTGAAGCGCGCCGTGGGTTTCGGGCTCGGGCCGTGGCGGCTGCTGCGCCACGCGGCGTACTTCGCCAGCGCCTCGGTCGGATAGAAGCGCGCGGCCTCTTCGATCACGTAGAACGTGTCGGGCGGCACGTTGGTGTGGAGATAGCCCGCGTTCGCCCAGCTTCCGTCCGGCTTCTGATGTCGAAGCAGGTAGGCGACGCCGCGTGCCACCGCCGGGCTTTGTCCGAGCCCCGCGTCGATGAGCCCCTGCAGCACGAGTCCGGTCAGCGGCGGCATGCTCGGCCCGATGCCGGCGAGCGCCTCATCGCGATACGACTCCGGCTTCTCTCCCCAACCGCCATCCGGGTTCTGCTTCGAGAGCACGAAGCGAATGGCGCGCTGCACCCAGCCGGCGCTCAGGTCCGCTGCCACCGCGGAGAGGCCCATCAGGACGAACGCGGTGGCCGAGAGGTAGTTCACCACCCAGCGGCCCCAGAACGCGCCGCTCTCGCACTGCTGCTTGCGGAGAAATTCCAGAGCTCGCGCGACTTCAGGCGAGGACGTGGTGAAGCCCTGCTTGCCGAGCCCGTGCAGCGCTCTCGCGGTGACGTCCTCCGTCGACGGATCTCCCATCGACGCGGGCGGATCGAGGAGCAGCCGCGCCATCGAGAGCGGACTGTCCAGCTTCGCCCGCGGCGTCTGTTTCAGAATCGCGCCTCGCGCTTTGCCCGGCAATCCCCAGACGAACGCGGACCAGCCGCCGTCCGGGTTCTGCATCCCGAGCAGCCACTCGCGGCCTTTCGCGGACGAGTCGCGCAGCTTCGCGGTGAGCTCCGCATCGCATCCGCCAGAGGAGAGCGCCGCGCCGAACGCGGAGAGCACGACGCCGGTGTCGTCGCAGTCAGGGAGAGTGTCGTTGGTGCGCTGAAACGCCCAGCCGCCTGTGAGGCGCGCTCGGGGTTGCCGGTTGTCGACGGCCGGCATCGGTTTTTTGAGCTGCGCGTCCGCGAGCCAATTGAGCGCGCGGTGCAGCGACGGATCAGAAGGCGGAACGTTTGAGCTCAAAAGAGCGCGCACATCGAACGCGGTCGTCCACACCTCGGTCGAGGACGCGTCGAAGTGAAGACCGTGGGCATCGCGCACCGCTCGGCCTTTGAGCCATTCGAGTCCACGCGAGACGGACGGCGCCATCGCATCGAGCCCGGTCCCCCAGAGCGCCGCGAGCGCGAGCGCCGCGAAGGTCACGTTGTCGTTCCAGCTCCCGTTTCCGTTCTGAAACTCCGCGAGCACGCTCCGGCACCGGCTGGCGACCAGCATCCCCGACAGTGGCTTGTCATCGCCATGCTCGCCGAACTCTCCTCGGAGCCGCCGGACGAGCACGTTGAGCTGCAGCGCGACCATGAACACGCCGCTGTGGAAGCGCCGCTGAAGAAGCTTCTGCACGGGCGGGAGGAGCAGCGGCTCCGCGTGAGGGCAGGGCAGCGCTTTCGGGTCGAGCAGCCCCGCCATCGAGACGAACACCGCGGAGAAATCGCCGAGCTCGAACAGGTCCAGCAGCCCCGCGACGCCGCCGTGCGAGTCCAC
>JBJMQN010000464.1:0-3375 GCA_045802665.1 Myxococcaceae bacterium
ACCAGCTCCGCGCCGCCCTCGCGGGTGCGCTTGATGATCGCATCCAGCTTGTCCTTGGCGAGCAGCTTGGTGAGCGGCACCCCGCCCACGGTGGCCTGGCGGATGACCGGGACCATGTCGTCGCCGTGGCCGCCCAGCACCAGCGCGTCGATGTCGCGGATGGAGCACTTGAGCTCCTCGGCCACGAAGCACTTGAAGCGGCTGCTGTCGAGCACGCCCGCCATGCCGCAGACCATGTTCTTCTTGAACCCGGTGATCTTGTGGAGCGCGAACACCATCGCATCCAGCGGGTTCGCGATGTTGATCACGAACGCGTTGGGCGCGTGCTGCTTCAGGTTCGCCGCCACGTCCTTCATGATCTTGAGGTTGATGTCGAGCAGGTCCTCGCGGCTCATGCCCGGCTTGCGGGGAACGCCCGCGGTGATGATCACGACGTCCGAGCCAGCGCAGTCCGCCCAGTTCGTGGTGCCGGTGACTTTGCAGTCGTAACCCTGCACGGCGGAGAGCTGGTTGATGTCGAGCGCCTTGCCCTTCACCATGCCTTCAGCCGGCGCGATGTCGTACAGCACCACGTCGCCGAGGCCGCGCTGAACCGCGAGCAGCGCCAGGTTGCCGCCGATCTGCCCGCCACCGATGAGTGCAATCTTCTTCTTAGCCATTGTGCGTATCCGTTCGCGCTGAGCGGAGTCGAAGCGCTGAAATGGGACTGAGTGAAGTCAGAGTCCCGTGATGGTCTACATGTGCTTGATGATCGCCTGCCCGAACTCGCTGCACTTCACCTCGGTAACGCCGGCCACGCCTTCCTGTCGCATCAGCCGGGCGAAGTCATAAGTCACGGTCTTCGCAGCAATCGCGCCGTCCATGCCCTTGATGATGAGGTCCGCGACGTTGTCCCAGCCCAGGTGCCGGAACATCATCTCGCCGGAGAGGATCACCGAGCCCGGGTTCACCTTGTCCTGGTTCGCGTACTTGGGCGCCGTGCCGTGGGTCGCCTCGAACACCGCGTGGCCGGTCACGTAGTTGATGTTGCCGCCCGGCGCGATGCCGATGCCGCCCACCTGCGCCGCGAGCGCATCAGACAGGTAATCGCCGTTCAGGTTCAGCGTGGCGATGACGTCGAACTCGTCCGGGCGGGTGAGCACCTGCTGCAGGGTGATGTCCGCGATCGAGTCCTTGATCACGATGCGGCCCTTGCCGACGGCTTCCTTCTGCTCGGCGTTCGCAGCGTCCTCGCCCTTGGCCGCCTTGGTCTTCTCCCACTGATCCCAGGTGTAGACCTTGTCGCCGAACTCACGCTCCGCGAGCGCGTAGCCCCACGCTCGGAAGGCGCCTTCGGTGTACTTCATGATGTTGCCCTTGTGGACGATGTTGACGCTCTTCCGCTTGAGGCGGAGCGCGTACTCGATCGCCGCTCGGACGAGCCGTTCGGTGCCTTCCTTCGAGACGGGCTTGATGCCGATGCCGGTGGTCTCCGGGAAGCGGACCTTCTCGAAGTCCTTGGGGTACTCGGTCTTCAGCCAGGCGAGGAACTTCTTCGCCTTGTCGGTGCCGGCCTCGAACTCGATGCCCGCGTAGATGTCTTCGGTGTTCTCGCGGAAGATCACCATGTCCACCTTCTCCGGCGTCTTCACAGGAGAGGGCACGCCCTTGAAGTAGCGAACGGGCCGCAGGCAGACGTACAGGTCCAGCATCTGCCGGAGCGCGACGTTGAGGGAGCGGATGCCGCCGCCGACGGGCGTGGTGTGCGGGCCCTTGATGCCGACGAGGTATTCGCGGAACGCAGCGACGGTCTCGTCCGGGAGCCAGTTGTTGACCTTCTTGAAGGCCTTCTCGCCGGCGAGGACCTCGTACCAGGAGATCTTCTTCTTGCCCTTGAACGCCTTCTCGACAGCGGCGTCGAAGACCATCTGAGAGGCGCGCCAGATGTCGGGGCCGGTGCCGTCACCTTCGATGAACGGGAGGATCGGATTGTCCGGGATGTTCAGCTTCCCGTTCGTGAGGGTGATCTTCTGGCCCGTCGGTGCCGCCATGGAGTGCGTCTCCTTCAGCTTGGAAAAAGGCCGCGCATCCTTGGCAAAACGGATAAGGACTTCAAGAACTTTGGCCCCCTCGTGTCAGAGAAACTTCTGCACGAGATTTCGCAGGGCGATGCGGTCCACCTTTCCGTTGGCGTTCCGGGGAATCGATTCCGCGCGCACGAAGCGGCGGGGAACCTTGAAGCCCGCGAGGCGTGAGCGGCAGTGCAGAGCAAGGGTTCGATCGTCGGCAGTGCCTACGATCACGGCGACGACGGTCTGGCCCCATTCGGCGTGAGCCATCCCGGTGACCGCGACGTCTCGAACTTGATCGTGAGAGCTCAGCGCCGCTTCCACTTCGGCGGGATAGACGTTTTCACCGCCGGTCACGATGAGGTCGGTGCGGCGAGAGTGGATGACCATCGTTCCGTCCGAGCCTGAGGAGCCGAGATCCCCGGTACGGAGCCAGCCGTCGATGAATGCCGCGGACGTCGCTGCCGGATCGCGGAAGTAGCCGCGCATCACGGTGGGACCGCGGACTTGAACCTCGCCGTCGATGACGCGGATCTCGGTGCCGGGAAGCGGGCGCATGCCGTTCGGATCGATCGGCGATTCGGTCGCGACCTGCGAGCACGCTTCGGTGAGTCCGTATGTCTCGACCGCGGGAATGCCGGCGTTGCGCGCGGCGAGGAGCGTCTGGCGATCGACGGGGCCACCGCCGATCAATGCGGCGCGGAGTGAGCGCGGGAAAGATCGGCGGGTTTCGAGGAGGCGCCGGAGCGCCGTCGGAACGAGCGAGATGTGCGTCACGCCCTGCTCGAAGATTGCTCGGAGCGTGCTGTCCACGTCGAAGCCGCGCTGGAGAATGACCGACGCGCCGTACTCCGCCGCTCGGGCGATGAGCGCGATGCCGCCGACGTGAAACAGCGGAAGGCACCCGAGCCAGATCTGATCGGAATCGCCACCGAGGTTCTCCGCGGAGGCACGGGCGCTCGCCGCGAAGTTCCCGACGGTGAGCTCCGCGCCCTTTGGCACGCCGGTGGTCCCGGAGGTGAAGAGAATGCAGCGGACATCCGCCGGCCCGAGCGAACGATCAACTTCAGTGGTTGAAGTTCGCGGGTCCGGGCGTTCCGAACCGGGCAGATGCTCTACTTCAATGGTTGAAGTTCGGGGGTTCGGGCGCTCCGAACCGCGCAGATGCTCTACTTCAATCGTTGAAGTTCGACGCGCACCAACGGGGTGCTCATCGCTGGCAATCACCTGACACCCTGAAGCGACGACGTCACTTTCTGCACCCAGCTCGTCGAACCCAATCGCGCTCGGTACGCGATCGATCAGCGACTCATCCGCGATCAGCACA
>JBJMQN010000465.1:0-16072 GCA_045802665.1 Myxococcaceae bacterium
AGAGCGCCAGAGAGACCGTGACCGCGATGTTGCCGGTGGCGGACGCCATCCAGGGGAACAGGCCGAGCAGGTTCATCGACAGGATGAAGAAGAACACCGAGAGCAGATACGGCGTGTAGCGGTCCGCCTCGTCCTTGCCGATGTTCTTCACCGCGAGCTCATCGCGCACGAAGAGGACCAGCGCCTCAATCAGATTCGCGCCGGTGCCGTGCGGAATCAGCGTCTTGCTGCGGTCTTTGTGCGAGAGGCTCAGCACGGCGAGCATGAGCAGGATGGACGCGAGGAACATCATCACCGCGTTCTTGGACAACGTCATGTCCAGGCAGCCGTTGAAGAACTCGGTGATGTCGCCGCGGACTTCCGGAGTCGCCGGCTGGCACGCCTTCGCGCCCCACGGCATCGCGAAGCGCCAGCGGGGGAACTCGACCCGAGGGTTCGCTCCCTCGTTCAGCGGAATCTCGAACTCGTAGGCGAAGTCGTCGGTGACGTGGTGGAAGATGTACTCGGGGACGGAGTGGCCGTGCTCCTCGCCCTCGGCAAATGCCGCACCGGAGATGGCGAACACCGCTGCCACCGTGAGAGCCCAAAGACGCATCTTCACGCTGCACCCCTCAACGTCGTAGCGGCCTTGTGGGCCGCGAGCACGAATAGAATTTCAATCACCTGAAGCGGAAAGAATGCGCCGAAGAAGCCGAAGACGAACGCCGGCGCCTGAGCGAAAGCGACGCCACACACGGCCACACCCGCGCCTGCGGTGAAGAGCCGCACGCCGAACGTGGCGCCGATGGTGAGCATCGCGGCGTCGAGCCCCTTCCGCACCGCCCAGCCCTTCATCCACAGCGCGAACGCACAGGTGAGCCCCGCGAGCAGCACGCCCGACAGCGCCGCGAACCGCGCGCCGCCCTGCGCGAACGCGAACGACATCGCCACGCCGAGCAGCACCACGCCCGTCGCGGCCTTCTGATGCCAGCTGTTCGGTCCCCGAGTCGTCACTTACGGTTTCTTTCGGTCCAGCTTGCTCATCGTCACGATCAGGCCCCAGAAGCCGATCACGATCCCCACCATCGAGAGGATGATCAGCCCCCACGGCTTCGTCCCCAGCCACCGGTCCACCAGCAACCCGCCGACAACCCCCACCACGCACCCGCCCACCAACCGCCACGCCGCGGAGAGAAACGGCTCCACGTTGCGCATTGCCTTCGCGGTGTCGGACAGACCGTCGTCGTCTTTCTTCGGGTCGTCCGCCACGCTCGTGCACCTACCCTCGCGGGTGCGCGCGTCTAGCAGGCGATGACCCACCGCGCAACGAGCATCCAGCGGAGCTGACCGAACCGCGCCAAACCGCCCTACTGGGTCGTGAAACCGAGGGTCAGGAAGTTGATGTCGAAGTGCGGGATGCTGGTCCCGTTGTCCCTCGGCATCACGAAGATCTCGATGCGGTCCACGTCGTCCAGCTGGCCCGTCTGCGTCTTCGGCCAGTTCGGGTCGCTGCCGTCCACCGGGATGCTGATCAACGCGGACGTCGCGTTGGAGGGCTGCCAGGCACCGTTGGTGTTCACGTAGCGGATGCGGGTGCACGCGCCCGGGTTCTTCTTGCTGCAGAAGAGGAACACCGGCTGCGCGAACAGGTTCCACGCATTGGTCGCGTTCTGCCGCACCATCGAGACGTCTACCTTGAGCTTCAGCTTCGTGCCCGGCGGGGTCAGGTCCCACGAGCCGCCGTTGGGGTGCTCGAAGTAGACCATGTGCATGTAGGCGCCATCGCCGCTCCACGTGGTCCCGCTGAACGACGAGCCGGTCCCGGACCAGCCGGTGGTGCCCTTCTGGCAGACGGTGAAGCCCGGGTTGCTGACGGTCGTGTTGCGCAGCGTTCCCTTCGTCGCCACGCCCGTCGCGAGCAGATTCACCGGCCCGCCGCAGCCCGGCTGGTTGTCCACCACGCCGTCGCAGTCTTCATCCAGGCCGTTGCACGTCTCCTCCGCCGGGAGCTTCGTCTGGCTGCAGACCGGAGCGCCGGCGGTGCAGACCTCTTTGCCCTGCGCGCAGACGCCCTTCTGGCCAGCGACGACGCAGCTCGACGCGAGCCCGGCCGGGTTGTTGTCCACGCCGCCCGCGCAGTCGTTGTCGAGGCCATCGCAGACCTCCGTCGCGCCCGGGTTCACGTTGTTTCGAACCGGATCGCAGTCGTTGCTGGAGGTCACCCAGCCGGACTGCGGCGGTGCACAGAACACGCGGCTGGAGTTGGGGTCTCCGTAGCCGTCGTTGTCCGTGTCCTCGTAGTAGAGGCTGCCGCCGTCCAATCCATCATCCGGGTTGCCATCGCAGTCGTTGTCGAGCGCATCACAGAGCTCCGGCGCCCCCGGATAGCTCGTCTCACCGAGGCCCGGCGTGTCGAGGCAGTCGCCCGCATCGAACGAGTAGCCGCCCAGCGCAGGCGCCGCGCAGAACTGCCGCGCATCTCCCGGGCCGTTGGTTCCCCAGCCGTCGTGGTCCAGGTCGGGGTACATCGTGAGCGGCTGCCCGCCGTCCGGGCACTGCCCATTGCTGCGAACGAGCGTGGGACAGAGCGGCGTTCCCTCGGCGTTGCAGCAGACGCCGTCGTCGCACACCATCCCCGCCGAGCACCCGTCGTTGTTCTCGCAGCGGTACCAACCGGACGCGAACGGCGCCTGGTAGCAGGACGCCAGAACCCCGGCGCACACGCCCACCGCGAGCGCGAGCAAGGTCTTCGTGTGAGGGGGGCGAAGCATGGTCAGAGGCAAGCGTGGGGAGACCGGCCGGCGAGCCACAGCCTACTTCGGAGCGCCCGGAAGAGTCGAAAGCCGGTGGATCACTTGCCCAACAGATCCCACGTCACGAGGCCCGCACCGGTGAGTGCCAGCCCGCCACCCAGCCCGAGGAGCACATTCCCCGTCGTCGCATACGACTCGCTCCGCCGTCGCGCCGCATCCGCGTCCTGAAAGTTCGTGCACGACCGATCCGCGCCTTCGCACGGGCGCACATCCTTCAGCGCCTGCCGCGACAAGGCACCGGCGATGAACGAGCCCGCCACGCACACCGCCCCCGCCGCCCACATGCCGTAGCCCACGTAGCGCGTGGTCCCGACGAAGCTCTTTCCCGGCTCGACGAACGTGGCGGACGGGAGCGCTTCCTGACGAACTTCCGCTCGCGATCCTTCGCCAATCTCCAGCCGCTGCAGCACCGCGCTTCCATCCGGCAAGAGCACATCCACTTCATGGCGACCGGCGGGCAACGGCAGCGGCTCTTTCCGAGCGGTGTCGTCCAGCATCACGCCGTCCACCTTCACGTTCTCCGTGTCCTCGGCGACGCGCAGCCCGCCCCAGCCTTTGCGCGCCCACGGCGGGACGATGAGCTCCACGAGCTGCTTCGCGGCGGCCTCGGGCTCGGAGGGGTTTCCCTCTTCCACGGACTTGTGACTCGCCTTGCCGTTCGCGAGATCCACGAGCTGTCCGTCGAGCAAAAGCTTCCCGTCCACGACCTTCGCGTGCAGCACGAGAACGTGTTGGCTCTCGGTGGTCTTCGCGACGTCGATCGCGCACGACGGCTCCAGGATGCAGCTCTTCTTCGCTCCCACAGGCGGAGCGACGACGTCCGCTTTGCCGCCTTCCTCGACCTGAAAACCGGAGAGCTCTTTGAGCGCGACCTCTGCCGCCACCGCGAGCCTGCGCTGCCGTTCGGCGTTCAGCTCCGAGGTGCTGAGCACGCGCACGGACGCCTTGTCCGCGAAGGCGGTGGTCGCGAGCAGCAGGCTTAGCAGCGGGAGCGCTCTCATTGCGGGACGAAGTAGAAGTCGTCCACCCATTCGGACGTGTTCCCGGCGTTCGCGCTGTTCACGTGGAGCTCGACCCAATCCACTCGGCTCCAGCTGAACGTGCCGCCATAGGTGTAGCCGTTTCCGGGCACGGTGTTCGCCGGAATCGTGAGCGTCTGCTGCGAGAAGCTCGTGGAGAGGTTCGTGGCCGAAGGCTCGAAGCGCGCCCATCCCGTCGGCCCGCAGAAGAGCACCACCGGCTGATGGTACGCGGTGGTCCAGTTGGCCGCGTCGCCTGCTACCTTGAACAGCAGTTTCTGTGAATTGAGATCCAGCGCCGCGCTCCGGTTCGCGGGCCAGTAGAGGAAGAAGTCCGCCGCCATGCCGTCGGCGCGGATGCTCGCGGCGCCGGCTGCCTTCACGGTCGTGTCCGCCGTTCGCGGGATGTCCGAGCCGTTCGCGGTCCCTGCGATGCAGCCGGAGATCGTCGCGGTGGCTTCGTTGATCGCGTTCGTCTGCGCGCCCCACACGGCGGCGACCTCGGCCTGGTCCACTCGAGGTCCACACTTCGGCGCGTTGTCCTTCACGCCGTCGCAGTCGTTGTCTTTGCCGTCGCAGCTCTCCGGCGCACCGGGGAAGCTCGCCGCGCCGCCAGCGTTCGGATCATCGTTGCAGTCCTGAGCGTTGGTCACGTACCGCGGCGGCCCCACCGCCGGCGTGCACGCGTTCTGCGGCGCGGACGGATCTCCGAAGCCGTCATTGTCCGAGTCGCGGAAGAACGTCTGCGTCACGCCTTCGTCCACGAAGCCGTCGCAGTTGTTGTCCTTGCCGTCGCAGACCTCCGCCGCGCCCGGGTGAATCGCCGCGTTCGCGTCGTCGCAGTCACCGCTGCGCGCGACGTAGCCGCCGTCCGGCTGGCTGCACGCGCTCACCCGATTCGGCGCACCGGTGAGGTTCGTGCCGTACTGATCATTGTCCACGTCGTGGAACCACTGCGTGCGCAGGCCCTCGTCGATGGCGCCGTTGCAGTTGTCGTCGATGTCGTTGCAGCGCTCGGCCGAGTTGGGGTTCACCTGTGCGTTGCCATCGTCGCAGTCCTGCGCATTCGCCGCGAAGCCCTGCGGCGCCGCACACGCGAGCACGCCGGTGCCTGCGTCCGCGCGCCCGAAACCGTCGCCGTCTCCATCAGGGAAGAACGCCTGCTGCACGCCCTCGTCGGTGATGCCGTCGCAGTCGTCGTCGAAGCCGTTGCACTCTTCGGCCGCGCCCGGATGAATGTTCGGGCTCTGGTCCTGACAGTCGTTCGGGACCGCCGAGTAACCCGCTGGTGCGGCGCACGCCTTGATCGGCGCGTCGGTCCGCCCGAAGCCGTCGCCGTCGTCGTCCTCGTAGAAGGTGCTCGTCGCGCCGTCGTCGACCTGCTGGTTGCAGTCGTTGTCCACGCCGTCGCACGTCTCCGGATTGCCGCCGAAGCGCCGCGGATCCGTGTCGTCGCAGTCGTCGTTCGTGGTGGAGAGGTTGGGCCCGTTCGCGGCGGACGCGCAGAGCACGCGGACATCTTCGGGCGCGCTGCTGCCGTGGCCGTCCGCGTCCTCGTCGCGATAGCGCGTCACGCCCGCGCCCTCGTCCACCGTGCCGTCGCAGTTGTTGTCCTTGCCGTCGCAGATCTCGGCCGCGCCCGGAAAGCGGGCGGGATCATTGTCGTCGCAGTCGCCCGCGCAGAGCGGAAACCCGTCCTTGTCGTTGTCCGTGCCCTCTTTGAAGCAGGGGTTGTCGACGCAGAGGCCGGTGGTGCGGTCCTGCTGGCAGCAGTAGCCCTGGTAGCAGACGAACCCGGAGAGACAGTCGATCTGCGCGCCGCAGGCGTAATGCGCTTCATCGATGGGCTGGGCCGAAAAACAGCCCGTGAGGGCCACGAGGATCAGCGCAGAGATGATCAGCGGCGACGGTCCGCCGAACCGGAGAGCAGTGGCGGACGACGCGTGTCGCGCACGTGCCTCACTGTTTGCGGACGCCTTCACTCCGCTACCTCCTTCGGTGCCGCCTTCTCCTCGCGATTGCCCAGGTAGAACAGCGCGCCCGCCCCTGCTCCCAGGAGCAGCCCCGTGGCGACGCCGATGTTCGCGCCGGTGGCTGAGCCGCTCGCGCGTTCGTACAGATCCTGCGCCTGCACCTGCGTCAACGCGCCCGTGCACGGCGTCCCCGAACAGGCTCCATCCCTGAGCTGCCTGTTCGTGGAGATCGTTTGTGCTCCAAAGAACGCGCCCACGCCCAGCGCGAGCACCGCCGCGCCGCCCACCGCGTAGGAGGCGAGCTTGAGCGAATGTCCCGGCGCGCCGCCTTCCTTCGCCGTCAGCGCGGCGACGACCGGGTGCGGCGAGGGGAGATCCGCGACCAGCTTCCTTCCCTCTGGCACATCCACCGAGGAGGACACGCGCTCGCCCGTCGGCGTCACCACGTCCACGCGGTGCACGCCCGCGCTCACCACCAGCGGACCCGAGAGCGGCGCTTCGCCTCTGTTCTCACCGTCCACCAGCACCTTCGAGCCCGGCTCGGCGAGCACGGTGATGCCGCCCTTGCCCTTCAGCGCGTAGCCGGGGAGCACTTTTTTCAGCGAGTTGCGGACGCCCGCCTCCATCGCCTGCGGCGTGCGCGCGACGGCCCGTTCGTTCTCGCCCGGGAGCCCCTTCGCGTCCGCGGCGACCCAGAGGAACTCGAGCGCGACGGTCTTTCTGCCCTCGGGAGAGGCACGAAGCCCGAGCACCGCGTCCACGCCCACCGCCTGCGCGACTCTCAGCAGACAGTCGTAGTCCAGCGTGCACTGGTTCATCATCGCTTCGTTGTCCGCCTCGAGGCTGGAGGCGGGATCCAGCCGGTATGCGGAGAGGTTCTTCACCTCGTCGTTCGCCGCGTCGAGCAGCGCCTCGACCTCTTTTCCGGCGAGCCCCTTGCCCTGAAGGAGCACCACCGCCACGCGCGGCTCGGACGACTGCGCGAGCCCAACGGACGCAGACAGGGACGCAGACAGCAGCGCAACGATGGCGAGGGAGCGGGGAGTCACGCGGTGAGGGGAAAGCCTACTCGATCGCGCTCACGTCGAGTCCCTCGCCGAAGCCAAGGATTCGAAAGTCGGGCTTTGTGCCGGACGCCTTCTCCACGGCGTTCCGGAGCCGCATCGGGGCCTCGTCCTGTCCGTCGTCCGCCAGCTGGAACGTCCCGAAGTGAATGGCCACCGAGGTGTGCGCGCCGAGAATCTCGTGCGCCTGCACCGCCTGCTCCGGGGACATGTGGATCCGGCTCATGAACCATTCGGGCCGGAACGCGCCAATGGGCAGCACCGCGAGCCTCGGCTGGCCGAACTTCTCCCGGATGAGCTTCCAGTGCGGCCCGAAGCCGGTGTCGCCCGCGAAGAGCACGTTGCCCGCCTTCGTCTGGAGCAGAAAGCCGGTCCAGAGGTTCGCGTCCGAATCCACGAGCCCGCGGTTGCTGAAGTGCTGCATCGGAACCGAATGCAGCCGCACCGAAGGGCTCAGCTCCACGCTCTGCCACCAGTCGAGATCCGTCGAACCGGTGATGTCTTTCCCGGAGAGGAACGCCGTGTTGCCGAGGCCGACAAAAATTTTCGGGTGAAACTTCTCCACCAGCTTGCGCAGCGTCGGCACGTCCATGTGGTCGTAGTGGTTGTGGCTCACCAGCACGACGTCGATGGGCGGCAGGTCTTCGAAGCGGATGCCGGGCGGAACGCGCCTGCTCGGGCCGGCGAAGGAGAACGGGCTGCAGCGGTCCGACCAGATGGGATCCGTGAGGACGTTGAGACCCTCCAGCTGAATCAACGTCGTCGCGTGGTTGATGAACGTGACGCGCAGCTGCCCTTCGCCCACGCGGTCCGGCGGCTTCGGCCCCGGCGTCTTCTCCTCGAAGCCGCGCCACGGCCCGGGATTCCGCGTGAGCTGCCAGCGGAGAAAATCTCCGGTGTTGGTGTGGTCCTTCGTGTCCTCGAGGTTGTGGAACTTCTTGCCGTCGAAATGATCCGACGAGGGTCCGCCGTAGCGCGGCGCGGAGAGCGCGCAGCCCGCGATGGCGATGGCCGCGACGAGGCTCACCACGAACACCGCGAAGTACTTCGCGAGCCGCTTGAACCTGCGCATCACCCCGCCCCGAGCAGCAGCACCACCACGAACCCGGCGATCAGCGCGACGAAGAACAGCGCCGCGCCGATCCACAGCATCCGCGACGCTCCTTCATCCGGCGGCAGATCGTACGAGTTGGTGTCGTAGTCCGCGTCCGCGTCCTCTCCGGACGTCGAGCCTTCGATCTCCAGCACCAGCGAAACCTCGGGAGACTGAATCGACTGCGGCACGTTCTCGGTGTTCGTTCCGAAGGCGACCCGAGACTCCTGAACGTCCGCCTCCGTCACCGTGCGGCGCGACTCGATCGCGGCGGGACCGCCCGGCTCGGTGACGCGTTCGACGGGCTGCTCGGGGACGAAGTCTTCGGGGCCGTGCAGCGCGCTGTGCTCGAACGCGAGCGCCGTCGGCGGCACGTACGTCGGCCGGTTCGTCTTGTCGGTCGGGACCTCTCCGACAGGCGAGCCCTTCTCCAGATTCGCGAGGATCTCGTCCTCGCTCTGCTTCTCCTTGGCGAACGCCTCGGTCAGCATCGTCGAGAGCGCCGAGTCATCCACGCCGGGGAAGAAGTCGCGCCGCAGCCGCTTGAGCTCGTCACCCAGCGCCTTCGCGTCCGGATAGCGTTCGTTCGCGTCCTTGCGCAGCGCCTTCAAGATCACGTCGTTCACGGACGTCGGCAGCGCGGGGCGGTGAAACGACGGCGGCTCCCAGACCGGGCTCGCCGCTTTCCGCCAGCGTTCGATCGGATCGCCCTTCTGCGGCAGCGGATGCCACGCGAGGAGCTCCCAGAGGACGACGCCCGTCGAATAGACGTCTGCCCGGCGATCCACGAACTGCTTCCGGGCCTGCTCGGGAGACATGTACGTGAGGTTGCCGATGACGACGCGCGGCGCGGTCTTCTCTTCCTTCAGCGTGGACTGCGCGGCGCCGAAGTCGATGATCTTCACCTCGCCGCCATAGGAGATGCAGACGTTCGCCGGCGAGAGATCGCGGTGCACGAGGTGCAGCGGCGCGCCGTGCTCATCCGTCGCGTCGTGCGCGTACGCGAGCCCTTCGCACATCCGTTCGCCGATGAGGAGAATCAGCCCCGGCGGCAGCACCTGACGCTTGGTGCGCAGCCGGTGCATGAAGCGGCTCACCGTCTTGCCCTGCACGTACTCCATCGCGAGGTAGTACTGCCCCTCGACTTCGCCCATCGAATAGACGGACGCGATGTTCGGGTGATTGAGCCGGGTGACCACCTTCGCCTCGTCGAGGAAGCGCCCCACGAACGCCCGGTTCTCGATGAGCGACGGCAGCACCTTCTTAACCACGCACGCGCGCGCCCCACCCGCCCGCTTCTCCCGGGCGAGGTACACCTCTCCCATCCCGCCCGCACCGATTCGGCGGATGAGCTGGTACGGCCCGAAGTCGCGCGGGCCTGTGTTCTCGGGAGGCTTGTCAGCGAGAGTGGGTTGCAACGTCGAGCGCAGACTCTATGCGCACACAGCCCCTACTTCACCTTCGCGAGCGCCTTCTCGACTGCCTTCAGCGTGTGCGCAATCTCGGCGTCCCCGTGCGAAAGCGAAACGAACGCGGATTCGAACTGCGACGGCGGGAAGTAGACGCCCTCGTCGAGCAGCGCGTGGAAGAAGCTGCCGAACTTCTTCGTGTCGGCCTTCTTCGCGGACGCATAGTCGAACGGCGCGTCCGCGCAGAAGAACGTGGTGAACATGCTCCCCACGCGCGAGGAAGTCAGCGTCACTTTCGCGTCGTTGGCGAGCTTCTGGATGCCGTCGCTGATGCGCTTGCTGATCTGCTCCAGCTTCTCGTACTGGCCGGGCTTCATGAGCTCGCGCAGACACGCGATGCCGGCCGCCACCGCGAGCGGATTTCCGGAGAGCGTCCCCGCCTGGTAGATGGGCCCAGCCGGTGCGATCTGATCCATGAGGTCTCGCCGTCCGCCGTAAGCGCCCACAGGAAGCCCGCCGCCGATGACTTTCCCCATCGTGGTGAGGTCCGGCTTGATGCCGTAGAGCTGCTGAGCGCCGCCCAGCGCGAGCCGGAACCCAGTCATCACCTCGTCGAAGATGAGCAGGGTTCCGTGCTTCTGGGTGAGCTCGCGCAGGCCCTTGAGGAACCCCGGCTTCGGAGGCAGCAGCCCCATGTTGCCGACCACGGGCTCGAGGATGACCGCGGCGAGCTCGCCCTTGTGCGCGTCGAAGGTCTGCTCCACCGCGGAGAGATCATTGAACGGAGCCGTGAGCGTGAGCTTCGCGAGGGCGGACGGAACGCCCGGAGAGTCGGGAAGGCCCAGCGTCTCCACGCCGCTGCCTGCCTTCACGAGGAAGCTGTCGCCCGCGCCGTGGTAGCAGCCTTCGAACTTGAGGATGGAGTCGCGCCCGGTGGCACCGCGAGCAAGCCGAACCGCCGCGACCGTGGCCTCCGTGCCTGAAGAGACGAGCCGAACCTTCTCCACCGAGGGCACAGCCTTCGTGATGAGCTCCGCGAGCTCCACTTCACCCGGATGCGGCGCACCGAACGAAGTGCCGCTCTGCATCACCTTGCCCAGCGACTCCAGCAGCGCAGGATGCGCATGGCCCAGAATCAGCGGACCCCAGCTGCCGACGTAATCGACGTACCGGTTCCCATCGACGTCCGTGAGCCAGGCGCCCTTCCCCGACTGAAAAAACACCGGGTCGCCGCCAACCCCGCGGAACGCGCGCACCGGAGAGTTCACACCGCCAGGAAGCAGCTCCTTCGCGCGGGCGAAAAGTTTCGACGAGGTAGTCCGGTTCATGGCGCGCGGCATACCACGCGGGCCGGGAGCTGATCAGGCGCGTCGGTTTGAGCCGGTCGCGGAGGCCGGCCTACGGCATCTCGTTCCGCGACTCCAACCGAGCGTCGATCTTCCAGCCATCGCTGCCGGGCTCCAGCCGATACGCCCAGCTCATCCCGTTGTGCTGCCCGAGCGAGAACCCGGCATGAGCGATCATCCGCCCATCGTCCAGAGGCTCTCCGCCATCCGCCGCGACGATCAGCACCGCGCGCTTCTTGAACGGGCAGCTCGACGCGGGCTCGACCCAGCGATACGCGGACTTGAGCCGCATCATCGTGAGCTGCGACGGATCGCCGATGTCGCCGAGCACCACGCAGATCGGCAGCTCGTCCTCGCTGAACAAGTCGTGATGCGCGTGAACGAACTGAACGAGCTCCGAGAACGCATCGACCAGCGCCGTCTCCTCCGGAGGCCCGAGCTTCTTCTCCGCCTCGGCCTTCACCGGAGCATGCGAGCAGCCGCAGAGCGCAACCGCCAGGAGAGCGACGATCGCGAAAGCGCGAGTCCGCTCGACGCTCGACGCTGAACGCTCAACGTGGTCCCTAATCACCGTAGTCCTTCACCGCTTCCTCAGCGGAGCCGCCGGCCGCCTCCACCGACGTCTTCCCGCCGCCGATCGCCGAGCCCTTCTCGCCATTCTTCTGGGCCGCGATCGCCGCTGCCTTCACCTTCTCGCCATTCTCGGTGTGGTCGAACGCTTCCTGCCGGCCGACCTGCTCCGGGGTGGTGGAGATGATCCGCTTTCGGAGCCGCGCAATCGCCGCCTGCACCGCGTCAGGCTGCGGATGCTTCTCCAGCGCCTTCACGTAGACGTCGATCGCCCGCTTGTCGTCGCCCGCCTCGGCGTACTGCTTGCCCATCTCGAACAGCGCGTGCGGATAGAACTCGGACTCCGGGAAGCGCGTCGCCAACTCTTGAAGCACTTTCAACGACTCCTCGCGCTTGCCCTCCATCGAGAGCGACTGGCCGCAGAGAAACAGCGCGTCGTCCACGAACGCGGAGGTCTCGTAGCGCTTGGCCACTTCGCGCGATTCGATCTCCGCCTGCGAATAATCGCCGAGCTCGAAGTACAGCTTCGCGACCTCGTAACGAAGCTCCGCGCTCTGGGGCGGATTGCGCTGCAGCGCCGCGGTGAGCTCCTTGATCGCGCCGCGCAGATCCCGGAACTGCTCCTTCAAAATCGTCGCGAGCCGGATGCGTGCATCCAACGACTCCGGCGCTTCCGGGCAGTCCTGAATCAGCTCGCGGAACACCTCCACCGCCCGCTTGTAGTCGCGAAGGTCGAGGTCGTAGACGTCCGCCGCGCCCTTGAGCGCCCGAGCCCGATAGACCGCGGCTTCCGGAGACGGATCTCGCTCCAGCGCATCCACCGCCAGCCGGTACTCAGCGAGCGCCGCCTGCGGCTTCTTCTCGAACTGATTGTTCCGAGCCCGCGAGATGTGATCCGCCGCCTTGCTGCCGCAGCCACACACGAGCGCGAGCAACGCGACCGAACAGACAAACCGCCGAGCCATGCTGCCCCGCTCAACCACACTCATTTGCACTTCACCGGGATGTGGCGGAGGCACGTGGACTTCGTGCAGCTCACGCATTCTGTTTCAGGAAACTGATCATCCGTGGTGCAGACGACGGCACTGGAGATCCGGGGACAGTCCTCGGGCCGCGCGCACTTGTACACGCCGCCGTCGTCGCGCTGGCTGTCCTGGTAGCGGACGTCGCAGGTCGTGTACGGATTACACCCGCTCGCCGCGGTGGCTACGAACAGCAAGAGAAGGCAGGAGAGCTTTCCCACGCGGAGTCCTTTGTACTTCACGGGACCCCGCCGCCGTTAGTTTCGAGACGCTAGTCGTCGTGCGACTGCTTCTTCGTCCGCTTGGACGCTGACGCTGACGCCAGGCGAGCAAGCTCGCGACCCACGCCTTCGCCCTCGGCCAGGTGGTTCCGCTTGAGCAGGCGCGCCTTCTCCTCCTGGCGCTCCATGTGCTCCACCATCGCGTTGAAGTGGTACTCGTTGTTGCCGCACGCGACCTGCGAGACCTGGCTGTGCCGCTCAGCGAGCTGCCCGTAGAACTTCACGTTCGCCTGGTTGCCGATGAAGCGGTCCTCGAGCCCGTCGAACTTGGCGATCAGCTGATCACCCTCTGCCTTCGTCTGGGCCAGCCGCGCCTGCGCTTCCTGCGAGGGACCGAAACACCCCGTCGCGCTGATCAGGACTACCGCCGACAAAAACAGCACCGCCCTTTTCCCCACGCTCGCCACCGTCCAACCCCCGGGCTGAATGACTCAGAGGCAGGCAACGTAGGGATGGGGGAGGGGCCTAACAACCGGGCGTTCGGGGGGGCGCGGTCTGCGCTTTCACCACCCGACTCACCAAAGCCCGGGGATGACGAGACCCTCAGTCATTATGGTGTCGCGCGATGTCGGAGGATGAACTCACAGACCTCGCGACCTGCCCCGAAGCCCGCGGGCTTTTGTGCAACGTAGTGCACCAGCGATCGGACTTCGTCCGGCGATTCAGGCGGCGCGGCGGAGAAACCCACAGCGCGAAGCAGCGGGATGTCCACCACCTCGTCGCCCATGTACCCGCACGCCTCGGCCGAAACGTGGAGCAGCGAGAGCAGTTGCTCGAAGTGAGCCACCTTGTCGCTGCTGCCGAAGTGCACGTGCTTGATGCCCAGAGACTGCATCCGCATCTGCGCCGACAGGCTGTCACCGCCGGAGATCGCCGCGACCTCCAGCCCCGCCTCCTGCAGCCGCTTGATGCCCATCCCGTCGCGCACGCTGTACTGCTGCGTCCAGCCCGAGCCCGGCACCCAGAAGATGCGCCCGTCGGTCAGCGTGCCGTCGATGTCGAAGATCATCACCCGCAACTTCGCGACGCGGGCCTTGAGCGCGTCCAGCGAGAAGTTCATTCCTTCGGGACCGCTCGGAGGAGGGCCTTGCCGTCCTTGATGACGACCTTGAAGTCCACGCCCTTCGCCTTGTGCTTCTCCATGATCTCCGGGACCTGCTTGCGCACGGTCTGAGCCACGGACTCCAGCGTCAGCTTCGAGGTGTCCTCGCCGCAGCGCCGCTTCGCGGTCACGTACGCGTCGTAGATCGCCTTCACCTTCGCGTCGGAGACGTTGTCGCCCGCTGCCGCTCGAGCAGGAGCAGGAGCCGCCACCGCGGGCCGAGCCCCCGAGGGAGTCGCCGCCGCCGGAGCCTTCGCCACCGCTGCCGTCGCGGCAGAGGGCGTCGCACCCGCAGGCTTCAGCGCCGCGTTGGAGCCCGTCTGAAGCTTCGCCGCACCCGCAACCGGCGCGATCCCCGGCACCACCGCCGACACCGGGGGCACGGTCTTCGCGGGAGGGGGCTTGCTCACCGCGGCCTCCGCCTCCGCGAGCGCGTCGTCGAGGCCCATGTCACCCAGGTCCTCTTCGATGTCGAAGTCGTCCTTCTTCTTGCCGGCGCCAGCGCTGCCCTCGGCCGAAGAGCCCTTCTTGTGCAGCTTCGCCTTGAAGAGGTCTCGCCTGTACGTGCCGGCTTCCATCTCCATCAGGGTCCGCTGCCAGAGCCGGTCGTAGGAGATGAACTTCTGGTAGAGCGTGTTGATCTTGAACTTCAGGCCCGTGGCGCGCGTGAACTGAGACTTCAGGCGCGTGACGCGCTTCTTGAAGTCCTCGTACATCTGCGTGGGCGGGCGGCGTTCGAGGCCGAGGAAGTACTGCTCGTACGTGACCTTCAGCTTGACCAGGTCCGCTTCGACGGCGACGCACTCGTCCTCGAGCACGTCATTGTCGATGAGCGTCTTTTTCCCCAGCTTGTCCTGCTGCGCGTCGGCCGCCATCTGGGGTCAGAGAATCTCTGAGTACGCGGGCCGGATCAATGGCGCGGATGCAGGCAAGCAGGCGTGCCGCCGCCCGAAACGACATCCTTCCGGACGTTTTAGGCCGCCGCCGGAGTCGCACCCGCCGGCGGAGCTGCCGCGAAGAGCTTGCCCTTGCCGCGGCGCACCAGGATTGCGACGCCCAGCGAGAACATGCACATGGAGATGAACTGCCCCAGCGAGATGTTCCACCAGGCCTCGAGTGGGACCTTGTCGCCGAGCCCGGAAGACACCCAGTCCAGCGCGTGCTTCAGCGTGCCGCGTTCGGTATCGCCGCGGAACACTTCCACCGTGGACCGCAGACACGCGTACGCCATCAGCCACATGCCCAGAATCTGCCCGTGGAAGCGGCGGTAGCGGCGCAGCGTGAGGAACAGCCCGAAGAGCAGGAACTGCCCGATCGATTCCATCAGCTGCGTCGGGTAGATGGCGAACGTGTGGTGATGGAGGTTCACCCACTCGCTCATCTTCACGGCGCCGGCGACGGCCTGGTGCGTGATCTCGCCGCTGACCGGGTTCACCCAGCGGTCATCGGTGGACATCGACTGGAACGCGAGGCTGGAGGTATGTGAGAGCGTGCCGAAGATGGTCTTCGCGATCGTCCCGTCCGGGAACTGCACCGCCCACTTCGTCCCCGCCTTCGCGACGCCGCCCCAGCAGCAGCCCGCGCTGAAGCAGCCGAGCCGCCCGAACGCCTGACCCAGCGACACCGTCGGGATGGCGCAGTCCGCGAGCCGGAAGAAATCCATCTTGTTCTTCCGCGCGTACCAGATGGACACGCCCATCGCGCCGAGAAGCCCGCCGTAGAAGACGAGGCCGCCGCCGAGATCGAAGAACTTCGAAGGCGTCTCCACGTACTCGCGGAGGTTCGCGATGATGTACATCACGCGCGAGCCCACGATCGCCGCGATCAGCACGTAGAACGCGAGGTCGAAGATCTGGTCGCGCCGCTTGATGCTCTCTTCGCCGCGCCACTCCTTCTGCGCGAGCCGCGCGGTCACCGTCACCGCGGAGATGAACCCCGTCGCCAGCATCAGCCCATACGTGTGGATGGGGATGCCTTCGCCCTTGCCGCCCAGGAACGCGGAGGCAGGCAGCGCGTAGTGCAGGCCGAAGAGGCACAGGCCGATGCCGATGACGACGAAGCCGGCCGCGCGCTGAACTTCCTTGCCCGGATCCGCGCCGCGCCAACCGGCGAACGCCGAGTAGCCCACGAGGCCCAGCGCGAGCAGGTACAGCACCGCCTGCGACCAGCCGGAATCGAAGGTGAATTTGAAGAGGACGGGGAGCATGTGGATCCCTTCGAACAGCAACCGGCCAGACTTAATCCCGAATCAGGTGGCGGTCAGGCGGAAGGCGTCTGCGCGGAGCTCGTAGAAGCTTCGGGCGCGGTCTTCTTCTCCTTGCGCACGAACGCGTCGATGACGAGCAGCCCCACGCCGATGCAGATGGCGGAGTCAGCGATGTTGAAGCTGGGCCAGTAGGCG
>JBJMQN010000466.1:0-9280 GCA_045802665.1 Myxococcaceae bacterium
GAGAAGTACCACGCGCCGGAGAACTCGTTTCTGAACCGGATCCTGGAGCGGAAGCTCGGGCTGCCGATTGGATTGGGCGTGCTCTATCTGGAGGTCGCGAGACGCGCGGGGATTCCGCTGTTCGGCGTGAATTTTCCGGGCCACTTCCTCATCGCGGGCCACGGCACGAACGGAATTCTGATCGTGGATCCGTTTCACAAGGGCAGCGTGCTGACCGAAGACGGCTGCGTGGATCTGCTGAAGGAGATGGCGCCGCAGATGGTTTTCAAGCCGGAGATGATCTCCCCGGCGCCGCTCGCAACGGTGCTCTCGCGGATGCTGAACAACTTGAAGCGCGTGTACCTCGAGACCTGCGATCACGCCCGAGCGCTGCGCGTCGTCTCGCTGCTCCTTCGGCTCCATCCGGATCATCCCGGCGAGCTGCGGGTGCGCGCTTCGGTCCTCTGCTCCTTAGGCGCCTTCAAGGCCGCGCTGAAGGATGTCCGCCGGTGCCTCGAGCTCTCTCCGTCCGCGCCGGATCGCGAAGGGCTGGAGATGGCGGAGAAGGCGCTCAAAGAGCGTGTGGATCAACTGAACTGACATGAGCAGCATCGAGAAGAGCGGTTGGAAGGTGCTCCGGAAGCACAAGGAGCAGGACTACGGCATCGCGCATTCGTACGAGCTCATCCTCGAACGGCTGCGAGATGGGTCGCAGCACCCGCGCGTCGTCTTCGAGACGCCGGACTGGTGCAACATCATTCCGGTGCGCCGCGACGGACGGATCGTGATGGTCCGGCAGCTGCGGTTCGGGATCTGGAGGCCGTCGCTCGAGATCCCCGGTGGCATCGTGGACCCGGGGGAAGATCCGCGAGCGGCGGCCATCCGCGAGCTCGCGGAGGAGACCGGCTATCGGCCGCGCGAGGTGATTTCACTCGGCAGCGTTCATCCGAATCCAGCGCTCCAGCCGAACCGGATCCACAGCTTCCTCGCGCTGGACTGCGAGGAGGGCGACGCTCGGCCGGAGCACGGCGAGGACATCGAGGTCACGACGATCGGCCGCGAGGAGATTCCGCGGCTGATTTCAGACGGCAGCATCAGCCACGCGCTGGTGGTGAGCGCGTTCTATCTCGAGGCGATTCGGGCGAAGTGAGTCACTGCTCGAAGCAGTAGAGGTGCTGAGAAGTGCTGCAGGCGAGGATGCTCGAGGAAGTGTGGCGAGCAGCGCGGCAGCGGATGCCAGTCGGACCCATGAGCTCACGACAACCCCCGGGAGTGGACCGCCGGACGCGGCTCCCCGACATTGTCCGCAGGAAGAGTTCGTGGATCTGAAAATTGGTCAGTGCGCGTTCCGCACCGGCGGGACCTTCATCAGCTTCCCGGACGCGCGGAGCGATTTGATCTCGTCCATGATCGCGCGGCACTCCTCGTCCGAGTTGTAAAAGTGCGGAGAGATCCGCACGCCGCCGTTCGGGCGCCAGTCGATCACGAAGCCGCGTTCGATGAGGAACTGGCTGCAGTGCTCGCTGCCCTCGAAGTCGACGCAGACGGTGTTGCCTCGGCGGTGCGGCTCTCGCGGCGTGTTCACCTTGAGCCCCTGCTCGTCCGCGAGCTGCATCAGCATCGTCGTCTGCCGCAGGGACTTCTCGCGGATCCTGTCCACGCCCACCTGCGAGACGATCTCGTACCCCGGCCGAGCGGCATACAGCGCCGGCACGGACGGACTTCCACCCATGAACCTGTGCGCGTCGTCCGCGGGGTTCACGTCGCCGAACCGGAACGCGAAGGGCTCCTTGTCGGAGAACCATCCGGTCATGCGTGGCTGCAGCTTGCCGATGAGATCTTTGCGCACGTAGAGGTACGCCGCGCCCGGGCCCGCGCAGAGCCACTTCACCGAACCGCCGATCAGAAAATCCACACCCAACGCCTGAACGTCGATCGGCACCGCCCCCGTCGCCTGATAGCAGTCGAGGAACACGTATGCGCCGTGTTTGTGCGCCGCTTCGATGACCGGCTTGATGTCGATCAGGCCCGAGCTTCGGAACAGCACGAGATCGAGCGACACGATCAGCGTGTCCGGGCCGATCGCCTTCACGAGGTCTTCGGTCTCGAGGTTGAGGCCGCCGTCGCGGCTCTTCACCACGTCGACCTTCGCGCCCAGCTTCTGCTGCTGGAACCAGTTGTAGACGACGGACGGGAAGTTCAGCTCCGAGACGACGATGCGGTTTTTCTTTCCCGAGAAGTCGAGGGCCGACGCGACGATCGAGGTCAGCGTCGCCACGTTCTGATGCATCATCGTGGTGCCGGCGGGCGCGTTGAAGATCCGGCCCAGCATGTCCGCGGTGTTCTGAACGAGCGGCAGCCAGTCGTGCCACGCGACGACGCCCTCGGTGGCCCAGAGATCCGCGTACGACTTGAGCCCGTCGTAGACCTTGCGCGGCATCGCGCCGAGCGAGTTGTTGATCAGGTACCCGCGCTTCTTCTCCAGGATCGGAAATTCAGCGCGCCACTTGAGGAGCGGATCGGTGGACATGGCGCGCGGGATAGCAGATGGGCGGTGTGGGCGGAAACCGAGCGCTACGCCGAGAAATCAATTCGCGTAATCGCGTCGTCCGATTTCGCTCCGAGGTAGACCATCCACGCTGCGACGAGATCCTGAAACGGCAGCCCCATGTGGCTGAAGACGGTGATCTCGTCGGGGTTCCTGCGCCCCGGAATCCTGCCCGCGAGCACTTCGCCGAGCTCGCCGCGAATCTCCGCGTCCGGCAGCCCCACCGAACCCGCCGCGCCCATCGTCAGCGCGAGCCCTTTGTGATCGCAGAAGACTTCAGATTTCTGAAAGAGCGACAGCGACACGCCGCGGCGCCCGGGCATCTCGAGACCGAGCGCCGTCACGTGGCAGCCTTTCGGCAACATCTCCGGCCGAAGCAGCGGCTCGTCGCCACCTGAGAGCACCACGACGATGTCCGCGTCCGAGACTGCCTCCTCCACGGATTCCGCTTCGCGAGACGGGAGCTGGAGCGTGGATTGGAGCTTGTACGCGAGCTCGAAAGCGCGGCCGGGCGTGGAGTCCCAGACCCGGAGCTGATTCAGCGAACGGACGAGCCGCAGCGTCTTGAGGTGCATCGACGCGGGGCCTGAAGCGCCGATGAGCGCCACCTTCGATGCGTCCGGCCGCGCCAGCACATCCGCGCCCAACGCGCCGACCACCGCGCTTCGAAGCGACGCCAGGTGCTGCGCGTCCATCAGCGCGAGCAGCCTCCCGGTGTCCGCGTCGTGCAACAGCAGCATGCTCTGGAGCTTGCCCATCCCGGCGGTCTGGACCTGCACGGTGTACGCGGGGACGCCGTCGAGACAGCCGGGCATCAGGACGGAGGTGGCGGCGCCGTTGCGAGGAATCGCTCGGGTGATGAGCGGCTCGGTGGGGCGGCTCTTCGCGTCGGTCTTGAACGCGTTTCGGAGATCCTCGAGCAGGAGCAGACCGTCGAGGTGCCGGAGCACGTCATGGTGGTTGAGGACGAGCGTGTGCATACGGGACCAGCTGCTCAACGTAAGCGGCGGCCGCAGCGGACGCAGTGGGTCTCGTGAATCAGGCGTTACGGCTCGAACAGGTCGACGAACGGTCGGTGCCGTAGTGGTGAACTTCGATCCGCCGTCACGCAGGAGGCTTCTGCGACTACTTAGCGCTGACTTCGGGCCGAACGACCGCCGCGGCGATTCCTTCCGCGATCGCCCTGGCGAGTCGCTTCTGCGTCTCGGGATCGGACAGCGCGGTCACCTCCGTCGGATGCGTGAGGAAGCCGCATTCGACGAGGACGGTCGGGACTTTCGACGAGTTCAGGAGACCGAGGTGCCGCCGGTCATAGATCCCGCGCTTCGCGTCGACGACGGGGAAATAGTTCAGGTGGTATTGCGACGGCTCGAAGCCGGTCTTGATCAGCGCATCGGAGATCTTGATCGCAGCGGCGACGGACTCGGGTGAATCACCGCGCACGTGAATGGAGAACCCGTGCCCAACCCACGACTTCGGGTGGAACGGGTGCGCGTCCATCCACGGCTCCCAGTCGTCCGCATTCACTGCGTCGTGGTGGATCGAGACGAGCAGCGTCGCGTTCGTGGCCTTCTTCGCGCGTTCGTGAAGCGACGGCTCTTCAGAGTCAGTTCGGGTTCGCTTCGAGGCGATGTGCAGCTCATCCAGCGCGCGAGCGACGCGGTCCACCATGTTCTCGTTGCGGACGTTCTCTACCTTGCCGTCCACGCCGGTCGCGCCGGGCGCACTCACGCTGTGGCCGGGATCGAGCACGATGAGCGCAGCCGCGAGAAGGATCATGGCCGCGGGCACGGTGCAGCTTGCGTACCTTCCGAAACGCACGGCGGATGAGGAGGAATGCCCGCGCAGTGCGGCGCGGAGGCTTCAGCCTTGAGGAACATCGGCCACGATCGTACCCGAGAGGCGCATTCAACAACGGACCCTGCGGCGCGCGTGAGGCGGCGAACGCGCTCGAGGCGAAGGCTCCGGGTCCGCCGCAACCAGAATACGAGCCGGGCCTCCCGGCCGCGCGATCCGGGGGTTTTGTCTCGAGTCCTCTGCACAAGACGAGAAAGCGTTGAGAGTTCAGCCGTTTGGGTTTTGCGTTTGTCTCAATTCGTCAACATTGGTTCGGCGGCCGGCGCGTGAATCGCCCGCGAGGAGATGTTGACGAATTGGGACAACTTGAAAACCTAACGGCGCGGAACCTCAATGGTTCTTCATCTCGTGTAGACGTGTTGAGACAAACAGGGCCCTTCGGAGACCCGGGAGAGGGTGGGCCCAGCAGAGGACTTCATGCCGACATCGAACCGCGCAACCGTGCGCTCCCAGCCGCTCATCGCGGTGCGGGACGTGAAGGCGAGCAGCAGCTGGTACCAGGCGCTCCTGGGCGTGAAGTCGTTCGGCGACCCCGATCATCCGCACCGGCTCATGTACGACCGTCTGATGAGCGGGGACACGCTGATCCTCCAACTCCACAGCTGGGAGGACGAGGACCACCCGAACCTGACCGGGAGAGACAAGGCGCCGCCTGGACATGGCGTGCTCGTCTGGTTCGAGGTCGACGACTTCGACGCCGCAGTGGACCGAGCGCGGAAGCTCGACGCGACGGTCGTCGAAGAGCCCCACGTGAACACGGCGCCCCAGCACCGCGAGATGTGGCTGCGCGATCCGGACGGGTACTGCGTCGTGCTCGCAAGCCCAGACGGCGAGGCGAAAGACTGAATCCACCGGTTGGCGCCGACGCGCAGATAGGGCTGGGGCGGCGCGTCGTCGTGCCTCGGTGGTCCACCGCTCTCGCCCCAAGCTGCGAACGCGGTGTCAGCGTGAACGCTTCCGGCGCCACGTCCCGCTCCGTCCGCCGCTCTTCTCTTCGAGCTGGAGCCGTTCCACCCGCATGCCGCGATCCACGCTCTTGAGCATGTCGTAGACGGTCAGCGCCGCGGCCGAAGCTGCGGTCAGCGCTTCCATCTCCACGCCCGTGCGATCGGTCGTCTTCACCTCGACGACGATCTCCACGCCTCCCCGCACGAGCCGAAGCTCCGGTTTCACGGACGTGAGCGCAATCGGATGACAGAGGGGAATCAGGTCCGGGGTCTTCTTCGCCGCCATCACCGCTGCGAGCTTCGCGGCAGTCAGCGGATCGCCCTTCTCCACCAGACCATTCCGGATCCGGCGCACGGTGGCGGGCTGCATGGAGAGGAAGGCGGTCGCTCGGGCGATGCGTTCGGTTTTCTCCTTCGCACCGACGTCGATCATCTTCATCGCGCGACCGCTTTCCGCACTGCCTGAATCAGCGCGTCCGGGTCCGTCCTCGGCGACCGCGCCATCGTCTCTACTCGCCCTCTTCGATCATCCAGCGTTCAGCGTCGATCGCCGCCATGCAGCCGGTGCCCGCCGCGGTGACCGCCTGCCGGTAGTAGTAGTCCTGCACATCGCCGCAGGCGAACACGCCGGGGATCGACGTCTTGGTCGTGCCGGGATGGGTCCGGACGTAGCCGTTGGGGTGCAGCTCCAGCTTGCCGTGGAAGAGCTCGGTGTTCGGCACGTGCCCAATCGCCACGAACACGCCGCCGGTCTTGAGGTCGTTCACCTCGTTCGTCTTGAGGTTCCGAACCTTCACGTGCGTGAGCTGGTGCCCGTCGCCACACAGCTCGTCCAGCGCGGAGTCCCAGATGAACTTCACCTTGGGGTTCTCCAACGCCCGCTTCTGCATGATCTTCGAGGCGCGCAGCTCGTGGCGGCGGTGAACGATCGTCACCGTCTTGCACATCTTGGTGAGGTAGGTCGCCTCCTCCATCGCCGTGTCGCCGCCGCCCACCACGATCACGTCCTGGTTCTTGAAGAACGCGCCATCGCACGTCGCGCACGCGGAAACGCCGCGGTTCTTGTACTTGTCCTCGCCCGGAACCCCGAGCCACTTGGCGGACGCGCCGGTGGCGACGATCACCGTGTCGCCCCACGCCTCCACGCCGGATTCGCTCTTCACGTGGAAGGGCCGTTTGGTGAAGTCCACCTCCACGACGTTCTCCATGTGGACCTTCGTGCCGAAGCGCTCCGCCTGTTTCTGGAAGCGCTCCATCAGCTCAGGTCCGGTCACCGCCTCGGGGAAGCCCGGGTAGTTCTCGACGTCGGTGGTGATCATCAGCTGGCCGCCCGGCACCCGCTGCGGATCCTTCTCGGTGGGACCGCCCGCGAACATCACCGGCACCAGATTCGCCCGAGCGGCATAGATGGCGGCCGTGTACCCCGCAGGACCCGACCCGATGATGACGACCTTGTAGTGGTTCTTCTGCTCCGCCATGGACGCTCCGCCTCCGGAGGTTCTCGAAAAAGGGTGCGGGAAACTAACGCATGCCGCACGCGCCGTCTGCGCATCTGTAACGGCCTCGCCTGTGTTACACACCGGCAATGCGCGCTTTTCCGGTTGTCCTCGTCCTCGCCCTCTGGGCGGTGGGGTGTGCTCACGGTCCCGCGGCGTCCAGCACCAGGCAGCAGGAGACGGCTCCTCAGAGAACGCCGGGTGAAGTGGCGACGCTCGCGTTCGTGAAGCCGTTTCTAGATCGGTGCGCGACTGGCGACGCCGTCGCATGTCGGCCTGTGCTCGTTCGGGTGCAAGCCGCCCGCACCGACGCGGAGGCCACCTCGTATCTGCCCGCGTTGAAGCTCGCCTGCGATCGGTCGGTGCTGGCTGCATGCGCGGCCGTTTCGTTCCAGGCGATCCAGCGCGAAGCGGGCGCGACCGCTGAGCTCGACCGGCTGCGATCACTGTGCGAGCAGAATCAGGACTCGGCCGCATGCTCCTACCTCATCGACGCGGAGGTCCATCGCGGGAACGCGTTTCCGGACGTCGTCCAGAAATACGAGGCCGCGCTTCGTCAGAGCTGTACTCACGCGCCCGGCCCCTCCTGCACGAACGTCGCGCAGAAAGAGCTCGCAGCGGGCAACGTGGGATCCGCTCAGCTCGGCCTCATCGATCGCGGCTGCGACGGAGGCGACGGGATGGCCTGCTATCAGCTCGGCCAGGTCTATGATCAGGGTGCCGGCGACAAGATCGCGAAGGATCCGAAGGAGGCCCGGCGCGGCTTTCAGCGTGCGTGCGATCTCCTCTGGCCGGAGGGCTGCTACGACCTCGCGTGGCAGCTCAAGAACGCAGGCGATGCGAAGGGCTTCGACGAGCTTGCCCAGAAAGCCTGCGGCCTCGGCGACTCGAAAGCCTGCGACGACCTCGCTCAGATCGCCTCGGAAGCCGGAGATTCCCAGGCACCGGAACGCTACTGTGCGTTGTGGGGCGCGAACGCCTGTTACGCGGCCGCGGCCGGGCTCGTCAAAGACAAGGACCACGTCGATGCGGTTGCGCGCGGCGTCGTCGAATTCTCCGCCACCGGTTGCATGCGAGGATCGACGGCGGGCTGCAACGTGCTCGGTCACCTGCTCGAGCAGGCCGCGGCGCAGTGCGAGAAGGAAGATGCGACGTCGCAGCTCGACGGCTGCGCGCTCACCGCCGAAGCGTTTGCCCGTGGAGTCAAGCTCCCTCCCGGTCAGGGCAAGTCGGTCCCGCAGGACCGTGCGCAGGCCGCGCGCGCGTTCGAACGATCGTGCCACGCGGGAAGCGCAACCTCGTGCGCGCGAAACGACGAGCTCAGCAAAGGCCCGTGACCTGCTTCCGTGCTAACAAGCTGAACCGCGCATGGACGCTGCTCTGCTCAAAAACGTTTCGTTGTTTCAGGGGCTGACCACCGCTCAGCTTCAGAAGCTCGCCGCGATTGCCCAGCCGAAGAAGTTCGAAGGCAGCGCGTTCATCTTCAAGGAAGGTGACGTCGGCACCGCGATATACGTCGTCGTCGAGGGCAAGGTCCGGATCAGCAAGAACGTGCCCGGCATCGGCGAGGAGGCGCTCGCGATTCTGGAGAAGGGCGCGTACTTCGGTGAGATGGCGGTGATCGAGGACAGCCCGCGCTCGGCCGACGCCATCGCCCACATCCCGTGCACCGTGCTGGTCATCGAACGCGAGCAGCTGGACCAGCTCATGTTCACCGACAAGGACCTCGCGTACGTGCTGCTCTGGACCTTCGTGCGGACGCTCTCCGAACGGCTCCGCGAGACGAACGACAAGATCAAAGCGTTCTTCGCGATCTCCAAGTTCTAGATTTTTTCGCGAAGGCTGAGAGCGGATCTGGAGCATCGCCGCTCGTCCGCGATCTCATCCGCTTGCAGTGATGTGAGACGCCCCCTCGCAGCGCGCCCGCTCTGACGCGCGTGGGGCACACCCGTTGCTCTGGCTGCTCCTCCGTTCAGCGACGAGAGGGGATGACGGCCATGGCAGGCGCACTCGGTTGGCTCGCGAAGGATGTTCGCATCGCCGCGAGGAAGGGCAGAGAGGACGGGGCGCACAGGCGGGCCCTCCAGCACGGCGCGATGGCGCTGTCGGACCCGGAGCTGCTCACGGTGCTCTTCGGAGATTGCCGGGACAGCCTGACCCTCGCCTCCACCCTGCTCGACACCGCGGGAGATCTGAAGACGCTCTGCCAGAAGGATCCGCACGAGCTCTGCGCGTCCATGTCCCAGAAGCGCGCCGCGCAGGTGCTGGCGGCCCTGGAGCTCGGCAGGCGCGTCATGTCGAACACCGACCAGAAGCCCATCCTCAAGACGCCCTCGGAGATCTTCACCTATCTGAAGCCCCGGATGTCCGCGCTCGGCAAGGAGGTGTTCCACGTCCTCTGCTTCAACACGCGCAATCAGCTCCTCTGCAACGTGCAGGTGGCGTCCGGGACC
>JBJMQN010000467.1:0-10683 GCA_045802665.1 Myxococcaceae bacterium
C
Source organism: Myxococcaceae bacterium (assembly GCA_045802665.1). Lineage (GTDB taxonomy): Bacteria > Myxococcota > Myxococcia > Myxococcales > Myxococcaceae > JBJMQN01. The sequence continues at coordinate 2 of JBJMQN010000467.1, forward strand.
CTGCGCTCGTCTGTGACACTCGGGTAGCCCAGAGCAATACGGACGAGGAACCGGTCGAGCTGTGCCTCCGGCAGGGCAAACGTGCCTTCGAGCTCGATGGGGTTCTGCGTCGCGAGCACGAAGAACGGATCCGGCAGCGCGTGCGTCTGGCCGAGCACCGTCACGCTCCGCTCCTGCATCGCCTCCAGCAGCGCGGACTGCGTCTTCGGCGAGCTGCGGTTGATCTCGTCTGCGAGGACGAGGCTCGCGAAGAGTGGACCGGGGCGGAACGCGAACGCGCGCGATTCGCCTTCGAGGACGTAGGTGCCGGTGATGTCGCCGGGGAGCAGATCAGGCGTGAACTGGATGCGGCGGAAGGGCAGCTCGAGCAGCTTCGCGATGCCCTTGCAAAGCTCCGTCTTGCCGAGCCCCGGGAGTCCTTCGAGCAGCACGTGACCGCGCGCGAGGATCGCGATCGCAACCTGTCGGACGACGGTGGGCTGATCCAGCAGGATCTGGTTCAGCCCCTTCTCCAGCATCTGAACCTTCTCGCCCGCCGCGGCGACCTCCTGCGGCGTCAACAGTTCGGCCAAGACCTCACGCTCCCTTTCTCACTCACCACCGAAGTACCGGCGAATCAGCTCGCGGTTGCGCGGCAGAAGCTGTTCGTTCTTTTTTCCGGGGCTCTGCTCGCCAATCGCGGCGCCGCCGGTTCCATTTCCCGTCGCGCCGTTCGCCTGCGCTTTCGGGTTCACGCCGCGAAGGCCCCAGAGCTCGTCCGGATCTCCGCCGTTGCCCTGAGGAAGCGGCTCGAACGCGAGGCGGTCGGGGTTCACTTCGCCCTCGTGATCGAACGTCAGGATCCCCTCGCCACCGCCGCGAGACGGGCCGCCGTGATCATTGTGCTGCTTGCCCGAGCCGCTCTTCTCCTTGCCCTTCCCCTCGCCCTCGCCCTTCCCCTGGCCCTTACCGTCCTTGCCTTCGCCGGAGCCGTTCGCCTGCTGCTGCTGGCCCTGACCCTGCCCGAATGCCTTCGCGAGCTGCTGCTGACGCTGCTGCAGCGCCTTCTTCAGATCGGAGGCCTGTGAGCGCGAGAGGGACTTGCCGCCGTTCTTGTTCTGACCCTGCTTGCCGCTCTGGCCCTGTTGGCCCTGCTGACCCTGCTGCTGCTTGCCCTGCTCGCCTTGTTGGCCCTGCTCGCCCTGCTGACCTTGCTGACCCTGGTCGCCCTGTTTTCCCTCGTCGCCCTGTTGACCCTGCTCACCTTGCTGACCCTGCTTGCCGTTCTGCTCGGCCTGCGCGAGTGCCTGATCCAGCGCCTGATCACCCGTCTGCGAATCGCCGTCGGACATGTCCATCAGCGCGCGCTCCAGCTTCTCCTGCTCGCGCGCCGCCGCCTCACTGCCCTGCCCCGCCTTCGCGATGGCATCCTCCAGCGCCTTCGAAGCGTCCTCCGCCTTGCGAAGCTCGGACGCGGCCTCCGCTGCCTTCTGCTGCATCGCCGAGTCCAGCCCGTCCGCGGCTTCCCAATCCGCCGCGTCGAAGCGGTTCGACTGAAGCTCTTCGCGAAGCCGCGCCAGCTCCGCCTCCATCGATCCTTCGAGCGGCTCCTCCTTCGCCAACGCCTCCGCGCGGGCCTCGACCTCCGCGAGCTTGTTCGCGGCCGCGGCGTTCGCCGGCAACGTGCGATCCGGAGGCGCGGGCACGAGGATCACCGCGACGAGAAATGCGATCGCGAGCAATGACAGCGAGAGGGGACGAGCTATCGGATCCGCCGGCAACGCCATGCTGCGCACGCGCGAGTTGAGCTCCAGCTCCCACTCGCCCACTTTCGTCTCGAGCCGCGTGAGCAGAAGCCCCGAGAGTCCCGCGAGCCTGTCCGCGCGCACCGCCGCCTCGCGTTCGCCGACGCGCTGCTTTCGCGCTCGGAGGATCCAGACAGCAATGGCACAGCTCAACGCGACGCCGCCGGCCACCAGCGGATGGAAGCGAACGAGAAACCGCCACACCGCGAAGAACGTGACCGCGGCCCAGAGTGGAGCCACGAGCGCGCGGAGCCACACCCCGCGGTTCAAATGCCGCTGCAGCCGCCGCACCGGAGCGCGAACGAGAGCATCTCGGCGTCTTTCGTCACCGGCGGCCATGGGTTTGAGCTTCGGGCACGACCCGATGCTTCACAAGACGTACCAGACGCCCGCGAAGTTCCCCATCGGCCGAGCATCCGATGTGGGCGGACGGCGCCACGGCGCGACCGGTCGGATTGAGAGACCGAACGGTCGGAATTACGTCGCGCGGTCGATCAGCGTGAAGCGGGCTTAGACGACGAGCTCTGAACCGGCTTGCCCATCCGCTCCGCGACCCACGTCCCGAACAAGGCGAGCAGCACGATCGGAAGCACGTGACCCAGGAGGACGTGGCTCGGGTTGGTGCACTCGCAGGAGAGCGTGATCGCCACACCCGTCCAGGCTCCAATCGCGATTCCGGTCGACGCACCGGCGAGTCTCGGACGTGCGGACCAACCGGCGCGCCTCGCGAAGAGCAGCGCGAGCACGGGGAGCGAACCCAGCGTGAGCGTGATGTCGAGGCATCGATAGCCCGCACGCCCGACACACCGGTTCGCGGTCTCCGGATAGATAAAGGTCAGAGACACCATCGCCACCGTGAGAACCAGCGGAACGGCAACACCGACGCCGAGGACGATGATCCGCGGTCGACCGATGAGGGAGTTGCCTGGAAACGCGGCCCACGTGGCGACGAGCGCGACGAAAACCCAGACCAGCCCCGCGATGAGCACGTAATCATGGGGCCGTCCGTCCCACCGCGCTGAGCTGAAGATCGATCCCATCGCGACGAAACCGCCGACGAGAATCACCGCGGTCGCGGCCCCGGCGGTCATCAGCGCGCGGTTCACCTCCCGCTTGTTGGGAGAAGGAAGCGCGATCCACGCCCCCACCGCCACGACAACTGCCCACGCAATCGCCGCTCCGATGACGGAGTCCTTCATCGCCACATTCCAGCCGACGTCCGGGAGGAACGTGCGCATCAAGAGCAGAAAGCCCACGATCACGACTGCCACGGCTCCGCCGGCCAGGACGGCGCGGACGACGGCCCGCTTGATGCCCGGACGTGGCCGCGCGATCTCGTCGAGCAACTTCGCCTTCAGCTCAGCGGGGAGCGGTGGCGCGCTCACTTGCGCGAGCAGCTTCGCCTTCAGATCAGCGGGGGGATTCATGATGCTCATTGATAATCTTCCCCGAGCGCGGCGCGCAGCGCCACATACGCCCGGTGTACTCGCAGCTTGACGGACGAGATTGTCCAGCCAAGTACCGCCGCGGCCTCGGCGTGCGAAAGACCTTCCTGGTTAACCAGCTCGTACGCGACGCGCTGTGCTTCCGGCAGCGCAGCAATCGCCGCGGTGTACTTTTTCTCCAGCTCTTTCGCGGTGACGAACCCATCACCGTGCAGGTGATCCGTCGCGCGATCCGGCGGCTCCGCGTGCAGCTCTTCGCGCACGTGCTTGCGCTGAAGATCCACGAGCAACCTGCGCGCGATCGCGTATGCCCAGGGCAGCACCTCGGCGCCCCGCCGAAAACTTCCGCGAGCGCGGTGCATCTGCAGCATCGTCTGCTGGAGGAGATCTCCCGCGGCGGCCTCGTTCTGCACCTGCCTCACGAGATACCCGTGCAGCCTCGGCGCCAGCGCATCGTAGAGCTCGCTGAATGCGGCGGCGTCGCCATCGGCGTATCGCTCCATCGCGCGATTCGCGAGCTCGCTCATCAGGTCTCCGCAATACGGGGTGAGCGAGGGTTGGTTTCAGTTCCGCGCGACGGCGAGCGTCGCAGGGACCGGGCCGCGTTTGAAATCGCGGATATACGCTACGAGATCGGTGACCTGGTCCCGGGTGAGCGCGACCCGGAACGCCTTCATCCGCGAATCATGGGCGCCATTTTCGATGACTTGCCGGAGCTGCTCGTCGGTCCGGTGGGTCTGCCAGTCGACGCTGGAGAGATCACGCGCGCCATTCTTCGCCGCGAGCTTCCGCGGCTGCCCCTCAGCGCCGTGGCAGTGCGCGCAGCGTCCGGCCCAGATCTCCTTCGCGGAGTCATCTGACCGGGTGGAACCTGTCGGCGCGAGCTCGCCCCCCAGGGCCACACGCACGAAGAACGCGGTGGTCCGCTCGCGATCCCAATCGGTGAGCTCAGGCGTCGACAGGTCCACCTCGGCACTGCGAAGCGGCGGAGGGGTCATCGGGACCTCAACGGCGACCGGCGCCGACTTCTGCTCAGCGGCTCCATCAGGCAGGGCTCCGGACGACAGCAGAATGACGAGCAGCGCGGTGTTCATGGCCTCAATACGGACGAGCAGCCGAGCGGTTTCACTCGGGAATGCGCGATGCCCGCCCGCTGTCCGTACGGGCCTCCCGAAGCTCGGAAGAACCTTTGACATTCCGGGCTCGGGAGCGAATTGATCGGTCGGTTTTTCACTCGGGCCGAAGGGTTTTCTCTCCGTTCATGCTGACCCCATTCGTCGTCTTCGCGCAGCTCCAGAATCCCAATCAGGGCTGGCTCACCAGCAAACTGCTCGGGATCACCCTCTCCTCGGCCGAATGGGTGCTCTGGATCCTCGCGGTGGTCTCCGTCGCCTCGATCGGGCTGATGCTGGAGCGCTTCTTCTTCTTCTGGACGAACCAGTTGCCGAATTCGGAGGAGCTCGCCATCCGGCTCTCCCGCGGTGACGTGGAGCAGGCGAAGAAGGAGATCGACGGCCGCAGGGGCATGGAGGCCTCGGTGGTCCGCGAGGCACTTCAGGCGAGCGCGCGCGGGGCGGACTCCGTCGAGGAGGTCATCGCCGCGACGATCGCCCGCGAGAAGCCGCAGTACGAACGGTTCCTGTCGTTCCTCGGCACGGTCGGTTCGAACGCGCCGTTCGTGGGGCTGTTCGGAACGGTGCTGGGCATCATCAAGGCGTTCCACGATCTCGGCGCGTCCGGTGCGAAGGGCGCGCAGATTCAGCAGACGGTGATGGCGGGAATCTCCGAGGCGCTCGTCGCCACCGCGGTGGGCCTCGCCGTCGCGATCCCCGCGGTCGTTGGCTACAACGTCTTCACGCGCTGGCTGAAGACCCTGACCGCGCGGACGAACGCGCTGGGCCACGCGTACGTGGGCCACCTGCGCTCGGAGATCCGCACCGTCGAGAGCGTGCCGCTCCGCGAGGTGAAGTAGCCCATGGCCTCGCAGCAGAACGACACCGACGACGAGATCGTCGCGATCAACGTGACGCCGCTCGTCGACATCACGCTGGTGCTGCTGATCATCTTCATGGTGACCGCGAACTTCATCGTGAAGGACACGGTGGAAGCAGATCTGCCGAGAGCCGCGAACGGCGGCGAGACCGTGCAGGCGCTGATCAACGTCGTCGTCGACAAGGACGGCAAGACGTTCTTCGACGGCGCCGAGGTGAATGATCAGCAGCTCGTGGAGAAGGTCGCCGAAGCGGTGAAGAAAGATCCCGAGACCCGAGCGATCATCGGGGCCGACAAGGCGCAGTCCTACGGCCGCGTGATGTACGTGGTGGACCTGATCAAGGGGCAAGGGGTGTCGAAGCTCGCGTTCAACGTGGAGAAGGTCGGCTCGCCGACGCCTCCCTGAGAGACCCGAGCATGGCCACCGCCGCGACCGACATCGTCTGGGATCGAAGGAGCGATCGAACCGCGCTGTACGCGCTCTTGTTCATCGTGGGCTCCGTCATGGTCCACGCTTCGGGCTTCTACCTGCTCGACAAGTACGTGAAGACCCATCCGCCGCCGGTCGTGCAGAAGCCGGTGGATCTCGTGATGATCGACGTGCGGCCGCCTCCGCCCAAAGAAGAGCCGAAGAAGGACGAGCCGCCACCTCCGCCGCCGAAGAAGGTGAAGCCGCCGCCCGTGAAGGTCGCGATGGTGAAGCCGGTGGAGATCCCCAAAGAGGTGACTCCGCCGCCACCCAATGAAGAGGTGAAGGATCCGCCGAAGAAGGTGGTGCCCGTCGTCGTGGGCATCTCGATGTCGTCGACGACGGCGAACGGCGCGTTCGCGGCGCCGGTGGGCAACACGATGTACGGGAAGACCGCGGACAAGGCCGTGAAGGCGGAGGATGTGAAGCCGTATTCGGCGCCGAAGTACCTGCCCGCCTATCAGGTGGACAGCCAGCCTGAGGTCTCCGGCGAGGTGAAGGTCCCGTATCCGGAAGAGGCGCGGAAGGCGGAGATCGAAGGCACCGTGCTGATGAAGGTGACCATCGACAACGAAGGCAAGGTCGTTGACGTGAAGCTGCTCAAGGGCGTGGGCTACGGCCTGGACGAGGCAGCGATGGCGGCGATGAAGCGCTTCAAGTTCAAGCCGGCAATCAAAGGCGGCGAAGCGGTCAGCACCACCATCACGTACCCGTACAACTTCGAGCTGCCGTAGCGCCGCCACGCGTCGCTCATCCGCAGGGTCGCTCTGCTCCAAAGTCCAGGCAGGCCCTGCGCCCGTCCGCCCGAGTGCACGGAACATTTCCCGGTAACACTTCACCCCGATGCGGGTGTTTTGAAGGTGTGGCCACCTCCCTCGCAGATCCTGTCTCGCGCGCCAATGACTCCGTGGCGGCGATGGGCGCTGTGGCGGCGATCACTGCGCTCCCCACGATTCTCCGCGTCGTCACTCAGCTCACCGGACTGCGCTTCTCAGCCGTCGCGCGCGTGACCGAAGCCGAGTGGCTCGCGTGCGCGGTGAACGACGAGATCAACTTCGGTCTCAGGGCAGGCGATCCGCTCGACGTGAACACGACGCTCTGCCGCGAGGTGCGCGCAGCTCAAGCGCCAATCATCATCGAGCACGCCAGCGCCGACGCTGACTTCTGCACGCACCCGACGCCGAAGATCTACAAGTTCGAGAGCTACATCGCGGTGCCGATCGTGCTGCTGACCGGCGAATACTTCGGCACTCTGTGCGCGTTCGATCCGCTGCCCGCGAAGCTCCGAGAGCCGAAGATCCTCAAGTCGCTCAGCCTGTTCGCGGAGCTGATTGGCCAGCAGCTCTCCGCCGAGCTCCGCTACCAGGCCACCGACGCGCGGCTCGCGGAGACGCAGCGCTTGCAGAGCGCGACCAGCTCGCAGCTCTCGGAAGCGCACCACGCCGCGGAGCTGCGGGAACAGTTCATCGCCGTGCTCGGGCACGACCTTCGAAACCCCATCCAGTCGATCACCACCGGCGCACAGCTGCTCATGCGCAGGCATCGCGATGAGAATGACCTTCGCGTGCTCAGGCGCATCCACGAGAGCGGCCGCCGGATGGGGCGCATGGTGGGCGATCTGCTCGACTTCGCGCGGGCTCGACTTGGCGGCGGCATTCCGATGCAGCTCGCCGACGTGCCGGATCTTCCGGACATGCTTCGCCACGTGATCGCCGAGTTGCAGAGCGCGCACCCGGAACGTGTCATCCGTTTCGAATGCACAGACCCGGGCAACGTGCGGCTGGATCGCGAACGGGTTGGGCAGCTGCTCTCGAACCTGCTGGGCAACGCAATCGAGCATGGTGCGAAGGAGGCACCCATCGACGTCACGCTCATGAGGTCCGGCGCGGAGATGATGCTGTCGGTGCGAAATCGCGGCGAGGTGCTCAGCGCGGAGCAGCTCGGACGGTTGTTCGAGCCGTACGAGAAGGGTCCCGGCAGCGACGTGCGCGAAGGGCTGGGCCTGGGGCTCTTCATCGTCAAAGAGATCGCGCACGGCCACGGTGGGCGAGTGGAGGCGACCTCCAACTCAGCGGATGGCACCCGCTTCACGTTCACCTTCGCCCTGCCGCCGAACCCACAAGCCTGAGCCATTCGGGAGTGCTAGGACGCGCGGCATCGTGGCCCGCGCGCTGCTGCTGATCATCGTCGCACTCCCGCTGCTCGCCTCCGCTCAAGAGGCGGACGGTGGCGCGACCGGCGTGCTCACGAAACCGCCAGTGCTCCTGAAACAGGTCGAGGCCGTCTTTCCGCCCGAGCTCGTCGACGCAGGCGTCGGCGGCACGGTGGTGATGGAGCTCGACATCGGCGCGGACGGCAAGGTGATGGACGCGCGCGTCATCCAGAGCGCGGGCGCTGCGTTCGATGAAGCAGCGCTCGCCGCGGTCCGCCAGTTCGAGTTCTCTCCCGCCGAAGTCGACAACGCGCCCGCGGCGGTGCGTATCCAGTACAGCTACGAGTTCCTGTTCCGCCCTCAGGTGGTCAACGAACTGCAGCCGACGACGGACGCGGGAACCGCCGAGCCGGTCGTGAACTTCAGCGGCACGGTGGTGGAGCGCGGCACCCGGAATCCTCTGCCGCGAGCGACGGTGGTCATCGCGGATCAGGAGACGGAGACCGACGAACGCGGAAGGTTCGAAGTGCGCGACGTGCCGCCCGGGAGCCAGAGGGTCATCGTCTCCGCGCCGGATCATTCGAACTTCGAGGCGACCGAGACCATCGAGCCGGGCAAGCGGACCGAGGTCACCTACTTCGTGCGGCGCAGCGTCTACTCAGCGTACGAGACGACGGTGCGCGGCGAGCGCGAGAAGAAAGAGGTCGCGCAGGTCACCTTGAAGCAGGAGGAGATCCGCCTCATCCCGGGCACGCAGGGTGACGCGTTCAAGGTGGTGCAGAACCTGCCGGGTGTCGCTCGCCCGCCGTTCGGAATCGGGCTGCTCGTCGTTCGGGGCGGCAAGCCATGGGACACGCGCACGTACGTCGACGACGCGATCATCCCGCTGCTCTTCCACTTCGGTGGGCTCAACGCGACGTTCAACGCGAACCTGCTCGAGGACATCACGTTCGAGCCCGGAAACTTCAGCACCGAGTACGGCCGCAGCATCGGCGGGCTCGTTCGCGGCAAGACGCGCACGCCATCGAAGGAAGGGGTGCACGGCTACCTCGACGTGAACGTGATCGACACGTCGTTCCTCGTCGAAGCGCCGATCAACGATGACTGGTCCATCGCCGCGTCAGGGCGCCGTAGCTACATCGACACCGTCCTGCCGTTCGTGCTGCACACGTTCGTGCCGCAGGCGAACATCCTCAACTTCACCGTCGGGCCCCGGTACTACGACTATCAGCTCAAGCTCGAACGGAAGCCGAAGGGCGGTAAGTCGCGCTTCTGGATCGAGCTGTTCGGGTCCAACGACGAGCTGAAGGCGCTGCTCTCCAACGCCGCGTTCGATCCCGAAGGCCGCGACGACATCACCACCGCGCTCTTCTACAACCGGCTCGCCGCGAACTACGAGGTCCGGCTCAACGAGAACTGGCGCAGCCGTTCGCACCTCTCCATCGGCTGGGACCGCACCGACTTCTCGGTCGGCAGCGACATCTTCATCAAGAACACCACCTTCCCGCTGCTCGCGCGGCAGACGTTCGAGTGGCGAATCCCCGAGTGGAACCTCGACACCAGCTTCGGCTTCGACGGCTACTTCGGCGTCGCGCCGTTCGAGGCTCAGAGCCCGCCGCGCTTCCGGCTGAACGAGATTCCGGATCCGTTCGTGTCGCGCCGACTGGCGAAGAGCTCCGGCACCGTCTTCGGCAAGGAGCCCGGGCTGTTCGCGGAGGCGGTGTGGCAGCCGCTGCCGAAGCTCAAGCTCGTGCCGGGAGTTCGCGTGGACTACGAGTCGGTGATGAACGACGCGTGGGTGGATCCGCGCTTCGCCGCGCTCTACGCGCTCACCGAGACGACGACGCTCAAGGGCGCGATTGGAAGGTTCCATCAGCCGCCGGATTATCGGCAGGGGCTGCTCGACAAGACGTTCGGCAATCCGGATCTGCTGCCCGAGGGCGCGAACCACTACTCGGTCGGCGTCGAGCACCACTTCACCGACGCGATCTCGCTCGACCTGCAGCTCTATTACAAAGCGCTGTTCGATCAGGCGCGGCAGTTCGTTCGTCCAGCGGCGGGCAGCAGCAACGTGGATGACCTCGACCTCGCGTACACGTCCACCGGCTACGGGCGCAGCTACGGCGCGGAGCTTCTGGTTCGGCACCGGCTGACGAAGAACTTCTTCGGCTGGGTGAGCTACAGCCTCTCTCGCACCGAACGCGACTATCCGCAGAACGGCGGGAAGCTCGGGCTGAACGCGCTGGATCAGCCGCACAACCTCGTCGCGCTCGCGAGCTACAAGCTGCCGAAGGACTTCATCGTCGGCGCTCGCATCCGTTACGCGTCAGGACCGCTCAACACGCCGATCGTCGGCTCCATCTTCGACGCGAACGGCAACTACTACTTCCCGCTCCAGGGCGCGCCGTTCAGTCGAAGGCTCCCCGCCTTCTTCCAGTTGGATGTCCGAGTGGACAAGCGCTGGGTCTACGAGAAGTGGATGCTCTCGGTGTACGCGGACATCCAGAACGTCACCAACCGTCAGAACGTGGAGAGCGTCAGCTACAACTACGACTTCACGCAGCAGCAGTACTTCTACGGCCTGCCGATCATCCCGGACATCGGCGTGCGGGGGGAGTTCTGATGAGGCGGTTTCGCGGATCGGTGCTCGTCCTCGTCGCCGCGCTCGGCTGCGTGGGGTGCGGAGAAGACGTCGCGCCCGCGACGTTCGTGGACAAGCTGCGAGTGCTCGCCGTGATGTCGACTCCGCCCGACCTCGCGCCGGGTGAGACCGCCGTCCTCCACACGCTCACGGTGGATCCTTCGCGGCCCGGAAAGAAGAACACGCTCATCTGGCTCGC
>JBJMQN010000468.1:0-2369 GCA_045802665.1 Myxococcaceae bacterium
CGATCCTCGGAATCGTGCAGGCAGAGACCGGCCGTCCCGAGGAGGCGCTCACATCGCTCAAGCTCGCGGTGGACCTCGCGCCGGACAACGCGGTGGCGCAGGGAGCGCTGGGACGCGTCCTCGCGCTGACCGGAGATTCCGAAGGCTCACAGCAGTGGTTCGGCCGGCTGCCGAAGCAACTGCGGAACACCGCGCCCATCTTGCAGGTCGTCGCACGCGTCGCCGCCTGGAGCGGCAACTTCGAGCACTACCGCGCGCTCTTCGCGCAATCCGCAGCCGTCGCGAGCGGATCGATGTCGCAGCTGCTCACGGCGGTCGCGCGCCGCATGATGGGCGAGAGCGGGCCTGCGGAGTTGAACGCCGCGCTCGAGCCCATGGCGCCTTCGTTTCCCAATCATCCGCGCGTCGCGGCCACGCTGCACGAGCTCGCCGCGGAAGCAGAAGGGATCCGCGGGGACATCGGCGAATGCCTGAAGCACCTGGCCGCCGTCCGCTCCTTCAACGCGCACGATCTGCTCTGGCTGCAGCGCTGCCCTGCCCTCGCCTGCGTCCGGGGAACAGCCGAGTACCAGCAGCTCGAGGCCGAGGCCGTCGCCGCCGCGCGCCAGATCTGGACGGCGTGAAAACGCTGCGCGACGGGCGCCGGGTTCTGGGTGGGACTCAGCACCTGCTCCCATTCTGGGAGGGTCTTCGCGCCGAGCGTCGCAAGTACTCCCATTAGCAGTGACTCCTCCCCGACCGTCGTGCGTGCCGTCCGCGCGCACGGACTGGGGACTCCTCCGCAGAGACCTGCTCCCCCCTCGCGGTGTCACGTTCAGATCGCCTCGGCCAACCGTTCCGCGAACTTACGAGTGCGCCACCGAGCCCGCCGGACTGGCACGCCGCTCGAAATACCGGTCCCCATCGGCCACTCCCCAAACCTTCCCGGCCGCCAAAGGAAACCCACCATGAAGACCACTCTCGTCACCGTGTTCGCCGCTATCGCTGTCTTCACCACCGGCTGCGGCATCGGCACCGGCGAAGGCGCGAAGTACGAGGGCCTCTACACCGCGACCGGCAACCAGACGCTCACCATCACCGGCAGTGGTCAGACGGGAAACGCCGTCATCACCGGAAACCGCACGGTCGCCGAGGGACTCTCCTCCGAGCTCATCTACGCGGATGAGGACTGCGCGTGGCCCGCGGACATCAACGGGAACACTGCGACGATCACCCCCAACACGCCCTGCACCTACGTGAAGAGCGGCGTGACGTACTCACTCACTCTGACCAACGGGACCATCACGCTCTCCGACACGATCATCACCGTCACGATGAACGGCACCGCGTCGCTCAACGGGCCGGGCGGAATGATCATGGTGACCTGGCAGAGCAACGAGACGCTCACCCGCGCCAGCAAGTAGCTCCGACTCAGCTGACGAGAGATCGGCGCTCCCGAAAAGGGGGCGCCGTTTTCATTTGCGGGCCCAAACAAAACCGCCTGCCCTCTTTCGAGAGCAGGCGGCTTTTCACTTCAGGCCCTGAAGTAACCGTCGGCTAGGCGACGCCGGTCTCGGTGCGACCACCGCCCGCTTCGTTCGACGGCGGCGGCGGCATCGCAGCGGACTCGCCGTGGGTCGCCTGAAGCGCGGCTTCCATGGACTCGATCTCGTCGGACGGGCTCTCCACCTGGATGTCCAGGTGCTTGTAGTTCGGCAGGCCCGTGCCGGCCGGGATGAGCCGGCCCATGATGACGTTCTCTTTCAGGCCGCGCAGGTAGTCCACCTTGCCGTTGATCGCGGCCTCGGTGAGCACCTTCGTGGTCTCCTGGAAGGACGACGCGGAGATGAAGGACTCCGTGGAGAGCGACGCCTTGGTGATTCCGAGGAGCAGCGGCTCGCCAACTGCCGGACGCCCGCCCTTCGCCATCACCTTCTCGTTCTCCTCCTCGAACACCCACTTCTCCACCTGCTCGTCGACGAGGAACGACGTGTCGCCCACATCGGTCACGCGCACGCGGCGGAGCATCTGCCGCACGATCGTCTCGATGTGCTTGTCGTTAATCTTCACGCCCTGGAGGCGGTAGACCTCCTGCGTCTCGTCCACCAGGTACCGCGACAGCTCCTTCTCGCCGAGCACCTTGAGGATGTCGTGCGGGTTGGACGGACCGTCCATCATCGCCTCGCCGGCCTTCACGCGATCGCCGGCGTGCACGCTGATGTGCTTGCCCTTGGCGATCAGGTACTCCTTCGCCAGGTCAGCACGCAGCTCCGCGTTCACTTCCGGAGTGATGATCAGCTTCCGCTTGCCCTTGGTGTCCTTACCGAACGACACCACACCGTCGATCTCCGCGATGACCGCGTGATCCTTGGGCTTGCGGGCTTCGAAGA
>JBJMQN010000469.1:0-3143 GCA_045802665.1 Myxococcaceae bacterium
CTCGAAGCGTTGCGCCCACTCGCCGACGCCGGACTCGGACTTCACCTTGAACCCCGCCTCCTTCAGCAGCGCGGCCATCTGCTCCGGCGACTGAAAGTTCATCTGCGGTTCGCGCCAGAACCGAAGCAGGAGCGCCATCCCGCGAGCGCGCTGTTGCGTGTGGTAATTCAGGATCAGCGACGAGCCGGCCGCCGAACGTGCGCCCACCACCGCGAGCGTGCTCCGGAGCGCGGCCTCGGTCAGGTACATGACCACGCCCTCCCAGATCCACACCGTAGGCTCGTCCTTGCGGTGCCCGGCGCGCTCCAACTCGGCGTCGAGTGAGTCGCGTTCGAAGTTCACCGGCACGAACGTCACGCTCGCGGCGGCGCGGGTGAAGACCTTCACGCGATCTTTCTTCCACGCCTGCGTCGCCGGGTGATCCACCTCGAACACGCGCACGGTGGAGAGCTCCGCGAGCCGGTACGGACGCCCATCCAATCCCGCGCCGAGGATGACCAGCTGCTTCACGCCCGCGGCGAGCGCCTCCTTCACCTCGGCGTCGATGATCAGCGTGCGCAGCGCGAGCAGATCGACGCCGTGCTTCGCCGCCGTGAGGGCCGTCGGGTTCGCTTTGCGGAGCCTTCGTTCGGCGAGCGAGAGAAACCAAGCCCAGCGGTTCGGAAGCAGATGCCGCGCGGTCGGATCGTGAAAGCCCTTCGCGCTCGTCACGCCGAGCTCCGCGAGCGCTCGCAGGAACGCGACCATCGCCGCCGTCTGGCTCGGTTGTCCTTCTTTCATCAGGACGACGGTCCTATCACCCGCAGTCGCGCTGCTGTGGCACAGTCGTTCCGCAGTCACTCCCCAACCGGTCGGGCGCCCGGGCTCGACGAAGCGACTTCATGAACAACCGACACATCGTCCTCGCAGCGCTTGGCGTAGGTCTTCTCCTTGGCGTCTTCGCTGCATGTGGCAGCGGCTCGAAGTGCAGCGCTGCCACCTGTGCGGGCTGCTGCGCGACGGATGGCTCGTGCAAGACCGGCAACGAGGGCTCCGCGTGCGGCAAGAGCGGCGTCACCTGCTCCGCGTGCTTCGCGTCGCAAGCGTGCACCGCGGGGGCGTGCGTGAGCACCGGCACCGGTGGCGGAACCGGCGGTGGAGTGGGTGGCGGCGCAGGAGGTGGCGGTGGCGATGCTGGGACGCCCGACGCTGGCGGAGCCACCGGCGCGCCGTGCTCGGCGAACACCGATTGCCTCGGGAACTTCTGCTACGACGAGGCGACCAACCCGACGTATCTGGGCGGCTACTGCTCCGACGACTGCTCCACCGATCCGTGCCCCACCGGCGCCAGCTGCGTGAACCAGATCGATTGCGAAGCGAACTGCGCGACGCCGGGAACTCAGGCCACGTGCCGCACCGGCTACATCTGCGACAAGTTCCTGACCGACAACGATCCCAACCAGGGCGTCTGCACTCCCAGCTGCGCGAAGGATCCGGATTCCTGCGCGCTGGACGACGGCGGCACCGCGACGTGTGAATCGAACGGCTTCTGCTGCGGCCTGCAGTACTTCAAATGCTGCTCGACCGGCACCCAATGCCTCGATGGCACCACCTGCGGCACGGATGGTTACTGCCAGTAAGCGCGTGAGCTGAAAACATCGGCGGCGCTCGGAGCTGCTGGACCGAGCGCCGCTTTTACGTTCGTGGAGCGTGCAGGCATCCGTCCCTGCGCTCAGCACTGATGCGTTCACACCTTTGTGAGGCCTTCCTCAACAGGAGATCTCGCAATGGCTTCGACGCTTCCTTCTCGTCCCCTGGCGGTCGTCACCGGTGCTTCGAGCGGCATCGGCTACGAGCTCGCTCGCCAGTTCACCGAGCATGGCTATGACGTGCTCATCACCGCCGAGAACGCGGAAATTCATCAGGCCGCGCAGAAGATCGAACGGCCCGGCGTCACGGTGTCGAGCTTCGAAGCGGACCTCGCGAAGCGAGGCGGCGTCGAGAGCCTCTGGACGTGGATCAAGTCCTTCAGTCGCCCCATCGAGGCGATCGCAATCAACGCGGGCGTGGGCGTGGGCGGTCCGTTCGCTGAGACCTCGCTCGAGGAGGAGCTCAACCTCGTCCAGCTCAACGTCACCTCCACCGTGCACCTCGCGAAGCTCGTCGTGCAGGACATGCTGCAGACAGGGCGCGGGAGAATTCTCTTCACCTCGTCGATCGCGTCCGAGATGCGCTCTCCGTTCGAGGCGGTCTACGGCGCGTCGAAGTCGTTCATCCAGTCGTTCGCGCACTCGATCCGGGCGGAGCTGAAAGAAAACGGCATCGTCGTCACCTCGCTCCTGCCCGGTCCCACCGAGACCAACTTCTTCCACCGCGCGGGAATGGACGACACCCGCGTCGGCGCACAGAAGAAGGACGATCCGGCACAGGTGGCGAAGCAGGGCTTCGACGCGCTCATGTCGGGCCGGTCGCAGGTGCAGGCCGGCGGCATCAAGACCCGCATGATGGGCTACGCCGCGCGCGTCGTCCCCGAAGTGGTCAAGGAGAAGATGCACTGGCGGATGAGCGAGCCCGGCGGCGCGCGGCACTGAGCGAGCGGGGGCTGACGGATCGATCAGAACTTCAATCGGAAGTGAATCGCCTTCGGCCGCGTGAGCGCCTGGAACCCCAGCGCGCTCAGCGTGACGCCGCGTCCGGAGTCCTTCACGCCGCTCCACGGGAGCGCCGGATCCAGCGAGTCGCAGCGGTTCATGTACACCGTTCCGAACTCGAGCTCTCGCGCGAGCTTCTGCGCCCTGCCGTGGTCCTTCGTCCAGATGCTCGCGGTCAGCCCGAGCTGTGACGCGTTCATGAGCTGCAGCGCCTGCTCGTCCGAGTCCACGCGCGTGATGGGAAGCAGCGGCCCGAACGACTCCGCGTTCATGACCTTCGCGTCCGGCGGCACGTCCTTCAGCAGCGTGGGCTCGAAGAAGCGGCCGCGCCCGTTCACCTGCGTGGGCTTGCCGCCGTACACGATCTTCGCGCCGCGTGACGCCGCGTCCTGCACGAACGCCTCGAGCTCTTTGGGATGCCACGGCTGCGCGACAGGACCCATGTTCGTCTTGTCGTTCTCCGGATCGCCGAGCACGTACGCGCGCACCAGCGGCTCCACCGCGGAGACGAAG
>JBJMQN010000470.1:0-3299 GCA_045802665.1 Myxococcaceae bacterium
CACTCTTACACTAAACTACGCAAATCCAAAAACGAGTCGAAGGAAAAGATCCTGTGGCGCGCCGGGCTGGCGCTGCTCTCGGGCGGCATCTCGCGCTTGAAGGAAGTGACCGATTGGGAGCAGTACGGCGGCGCGCCGGTGCTCGGCTTCGACCGGATGTTCATCAAGGCTCACGGCCGTTCGAAGGCGCGCGCCATCGCGAACGCCGGGAAGGTCGCGGCGAAGGCCGTGAAGAGCGATCTCGCGCGCGTCATCGCCGAGGGGCTCGAGTGACGTGAGTCTCCCGGATCGCATCGATCCCCGCCCACCGCGCCGCATCTACCGGTGGGACCTGGACAAGACATACCTCCAGACCGACTTCGACTCGTTCCGGCAGCTGCTCCGCACCGCGCTGCAGAAGGCGCACGAGAAAGTAGCGGTCCCCGGAGCGGCGGCGCTGATCCGCGAGCTGAAATCGCAGGGTGACGCCCGGCTGTGCATCGTGTCCGGTAGCCCCACGCAGATGCGCTCCGTGCTTCAGGAGAAGCTGAAGCTCGACGGCATCGAGTGGGACGAGTTCGTCCTCAAGGACAACGTCCGGAACCTCCTGCGCGGCCGGTTCAGGGCGCTGCGCGGACAGGTTGGCTACAAGCTGCCGGTGCTGCTCGAGTCGAGGGCGAACGCTCCCGCCGAGGCCGAGGAGATCCTCTTTGGCGACGACGCTGAGGCGGACGCGTTCATCTACTCGCTCTACGCGGATCTCATCTCGCGGCGCGTGGACGAGAAGGTGCTCGGCGAAGTTCTGGCCGCGGCGGAGGTCTACGAGGAAGACGTGAAGCGCGTGATGGACGCGTGGAAGGCCGTCCCGCAGGCGGATCCGGTGCGGCGCATCTTCATTCACCTCGATCGCAAGACTCCGCCCGCGTACTTCGCCCGCTACGGCCCGCGCGTGGTGCCGGTGTTCAACTACTTCCAGGCAGCGCTGGTGCTGATGGCGGACGGGCACCTGAGCGCGCCGCAGGTGGTGAAGGTCGCCGTCGAGATGGTGCAGACCGCTGGCTACAACCTGCTCATGCTGAGCAACTCGTTTCAGGATCTGCTCCGCCGAGGGCTGCCCGTGGGCGATGTGACCCAGGCGCTCATTCAGGCGCTGCAGGGACCGAACGCGCTGCTCGCGGCGATGCGGCCGGTGCCGGACATCGTGGCGGCGTTCACGAAGAGAATCGCGGCGCTCGGCGCGACCCCGAAGCCGCCTCCTGCCGTCGCCGTGGATTATCTCGCGCTGCTGGACGACGCGCGTCCGCGGACGCACAAGGGGCGGAAGCAGCCGGAAGAGAGCAAGTAGGGGCGCCCGGACGGCAGGTCGCATGGCGTGTCCAGAAGCCGAAGGGGAGTGCGGTCCGCGCTGGTTGTTTTTCGGTCCAATGCGCTATGTACGCGGCGCGCCCCGGGTTCGCTCCCGCGACGGCCCACGGAGATTGGTCTTCGTGCGTTGCCTTCGCGGCCAGTCCCGGGCCGAACTTGAAAGACGAACACACGAGGAACGATGCCATCTGACAACTCCGCGCCGCCTTCCGCGTCCGCCCCGCTGGGCAACGCTGGACCGGAAGAGACGCTGGCGCGAACCGGAGAAATTGCCGCCGGTGACGCTGCACTCGAGGCCGAGCCTGCCCTCGACGCCGCAGACGACGCCGACGACACCGAAGCTGACGACGAAGAAGAGATCGATGCGGCCGCAGAAGAGCTCGCCATCGAAGAGGACCCCGCACAGCCGCTGACCGTCGGCGACACCGGCGAGCGGCCGCCCGAGTACATCGAGCCCGAGCCGCCGGAAGAGCTGCCCGAGCTGCGCGGTGTGACCGAGTCCGGCGAGCCCGCCGAGATCGATCCGCTGAAGCTGGATCCGGACGCGGTGAAGGTGGTGCACCGCCTCCGCGCGCACGACTACGAGGCGTATCTGGTCGGCGGTTGCGTGCGCGATCTGCTGGTCGGGCTCAAGCCCAAGGACTTCGACATCGCGACGTCCGCGACGCCGAACGAGGTGCGCGATCTGTTCCGGAACTGCCGGCTGATCGGCAGGCGCTTCCGGCTCGCGCACGTGTACTTCAAGGGTGGAAAGATCATCGAGGTCTCCACCTTCCGAAGGAACCCCACGGACCTCATCGCCGAGGCAGCCGCGGCGCCGGACACGGAGGCCTCGAACGACGAGACCGCCTCCGAGCTCGCGGACGACAAGGCCGAGGGCGGCGGCGAGGATCTGCTCATCACGCAGGACAACGTGTGGGGCACCGCCGAGGAGGACGCGCGGCGCCGCGACTTCACGGTGAACGGGCTCTTCTACGATGTCGGCGCCGGCAAGGTGATCGACTTCGTGCGCGGGCGGCGCGATCTCGACCGGCGCGTGATTCGCACGATCGGCGATCCGGAGATCCGGATGCGCGAAGATCCCGTGCGGCTCATCCGAGCGGTGCGCTTCGCGTGCAAGCTGGACTTCGACATCGAGTCGCGGACGTACGCGGCGATGGAAGGCGCGGTGGAGGATCTGCTGCGCTGCTCGGCGCCGCGGCTGCTGGAGGACACGTTCCGGCTCCTGCGCGGCGGGCATTCGGCTTCCGCGATCAAGCTCATCTCCGCACTGGACGCGCTGAAGCTTCTGCTCCCGCCGGTGGATGAGTTCCTGAGGAAGGGCGGACCGGAAGTCGAGAAGGTCTTCTACGCGCACGCGAGATCGTTGGATGCGCGGGTGCAGGCGGGGAAGACGTTCGAAGACGCGGTGCTCCTCGCGACGCTGCTGCTGCCCTTGAGTGAATCCGGCGAGTCCGACGAGCAGGCGGAGGATGGACGGCCGCACGTCTCGAAGGTGATCGAGGATCTTCTCTCCGAGCTCGTGCGCACCGCGCGCTTGCCGAGGCGAATCGCCGAACGGACGCGGCTCATTCTGTTCGCCCAGCGGACGCTGTCAGGTCAGAGGCGGCGGCGCGGATCGCTGGCGTCGTTCCGAAGGCATCCGCTGTTCGCCGAGGCGCTCACCGTGTTCGAGATCTCGGTCGAAGCGACCGGGAAGAACCAGGACGCGCTCGAGAAGTGGCGAGCGGGTGGCGCGCCTGAGCCCGTGGCCGGTGCGCCGGGTGAGAGTGGGCCGGGACGGAAGCGGCGGCGGCGCAGGAGACGGCGCGGACCGCCGGGGCCGGGCGGGCAGGGCGGTGGCGGCGGTGCGCCTCCAGGCGAGGGCGGCGGGCAGCCGGTCTGATCGTCACTGGGCTCCGCACTTCCACAATGGAAGTCGCGTGGCTCAGAGCGGAAAGACTTCCCTCGCCCGA
>JBJMQN010000471.1:0-11990 GCA_045802665.1 Myxococcaceae bacterium
AGGTCGTAGGACATTTTCCCGCACTTGACGCTGGAATCCTGCGGCTCGACACCGACTTCGGGGGCTTTTGTGACGATCCGCTGGGCTCCTTCACCGTGCACAACCCGGAGTTCTACGCCGACCATCGATTGAAGCGCGGGAGCGTCACTTTCGAAGGAGAAGCGTGCGACGGCGATCCATCGAAATGGGTGCGAGGATGCCTCAACTACGAGGATCCCGCCCTTGCCCCCGATGCATCGACTCCGCCCGAGCTCCTGCCAATGGGCAGTTGCGTGTTCCCGCCGGATGCCGTGGTGGCGGTCGGCAGCGTGGGCCAGGGTCAGTACGCGATCTTCGCCGTCGACCCCGCAGATGGTGGGGAAGAGGTTTGCCTGGGCCTCGATCATCGGCCCTACCGAGTCGTGGTGCGCCCGGACGGGCACGTCGCGTACGAGTACGGCGGGAGCGGTGTGAATCCGTTTCCCGCTCTGCTGGTTGCAGACGCGCTCGAACGTCCGCAGGGATCCGCGTCGGGTACACCTTGGTCGTTTCCTAAGTATCCTCTCGCAAACGACGGATACCTGCCGGTCCCAGGCTGCGGCGGCAATTACATCGAGGATTTCGCAATCAGCCCCAATGGGACCTTCGGTTACTCCTGCAGCTTTTACGTCGCGGCCGGGAACCAACGCTGGGGCGGGGCGGGCTTCTCAGGCTTCGACGGGTTCTACATCGCGGCGCTCGCAGACGGCCCCCGCGCGTTCCTGACGAAATACCCGGACCTGTACGAGCTCGCGCTTCCGGGAGTTGTTCAGCCCGTTCCAGTGTCCGGGCTTGGGAATTTCACGCGCATGATTGGCGCCCGCGCGCGCCCAGATGGCTTCAACGTGGCCCTCAGCACCCTCGCCGATGGCATCGAGCTCTGGAACGTAGACTTCGCTGGAACGGCCACACTCCTCGCCACTTTCGGCGGAGTGGATCAGGACGCAGTCAGCGGAGGTGCGCTAACGAAGGACGCCATCTACGTGATTCTGAATGAGGATCCGCGCGACGGCGGCCAGCCGCAGCCGGCAGCGATCCGGAAGTTCGAGATCCTCGCAGATGGAGGCGTGGACGATGCGGGAATAGAGATCTTCCGCTCGACCCCGCTGTCGCAGGACTTCGTCACGCCTTCCCTTCACCCGCAGCTGACCGGGCCGCTCGGCTTCGCGCCGTGACGGTGGTTCGTCGGGGGCTGAGCACCGCGCGCAGAAGTTTGTTATCTGCGCCGGCCATGGACTTTCAGCTCACCGACGAACAGCGCGCTCTTCAGGAAACCGCTCGCAAGTACGCCCGCGAGGTCATCCGCCCGAAGGCGGCCGACTACGACGAGCACCAGACCTTCCCGAAGGATCTGATCAGCAAGGCGTTCGAGCTGGGCCTGCTGAACATGACCATCCCGCAGGAGTTCGGCGGCATCGGGCTCTCGCATCTGGACCAGGTCATCGTCACCGAGGAGCTGTCCTGGGGCTGCGCGGGCGTGACGACGTCCATCACGGCGAACGACCTCGCGTTGCTGCCCATCCACATCGGCGCGACGAAAGAGCAGAAGGAGCGCTTCGTGAAGCCGTTCGCCGAACGGCTCAAGTTCGCTTCGTTCTGCCTCACAGAGCCCGGCGCCGGATCCGACGTCGCGGGCATGAGCACTACGGCCCGGCGCGACGGTGACCACTACGTCATCAACGGCGCCAAGCAGTTCATCACCAACGCCGGTCACGCCGAGCAGTACACGCTCTTCGCCACGGTCGACAAAACGAAGAAGCACAAGGGCATCACCTGCTTCGTGATCGAAGGCCGTCCCAAGGGGATGACCGTCCACAAGCACGAGAACAAGATGGGTCATCGCGCCTCCGACACGTGCGCGATCACCTTCGAGGACGTGCGCATCCCGGTGGAGAACCGGATCGGCGGCGAGGGCGAGGGGTTCCGCATCGCGATGGAGACGCTCGACAACAGCCGTCCGCTCACCGCGATGATCTCCGTCGGCATCGCCCGCGCGGCGATGGAGCACGCGATCGACTACGCGAAGGAGCGCAAGCAGTTCGGCGCGCCGATTGGCACCTTCCAGGGCGTGCAGTTCATGATCGCCGACATGGCGATGCAGACGCAGGCGGCGCGGCTGCTCACGTACCAGTCCGCGTGGCTGCTCGACAACGGTCAGAAGAACACGCTGCTCTCCAGCTACGCGAAGAGCTTCGCGGCGGACATGGCGATGAAGGTCGCGACCGACGCGGTCCAGGTCTACGGCGGATACGGCTACATCAAGGAGTATCCCGTCGAGAAGTTGATGCGCGACGCGAAGCTCATCCAGATCTACGAGGGCACGAGCCAGGTGCAGCGGGTCGTCATCGCTCGAGAACTGTTCAAGTAGAAAAAATGATCCATCCCTGCAGCAGGTAGGGATTGCCCTCTTCGGGATCCATCGCTATCTACGCGGCCGCTGAGGTCGCTGCGTTGCGTCATGCGCGCAGTCCGCCCTCGAACAGCGCGGAGAGTTACGAACGTGAAGATCCTCGTCACTGCCAAGCGGGTGGAAGATCCCGAGTCGAAGATCAAGGTGAAGCCGGACGGCTCGGGCATCCAGCAGGAGGGCCTGAAGTACAAGATCAACCCGTTCGACGAGATCGCCGTCGAAGAGGGCCTGCGGCTCGCGGCGAAGCACGGCGGCGAAGTCATCGTCGTCTCGATCGGCGGCAAGGAAGTGCAGGAGCAGCTCCGCCACGCGCTGGCGATGGGCGCGCACAAGGCGATCTGGGTGAACCACGCCGGGCCGATTGATCAGCTCGGCATTGCCGGATTGCTGCAGAAGATCGCCGAGCAGGAGAAGCCGGACCTCGTCATCCTCGGCAAGCAGTCCATCGACGACGATCAGAACCAGGTGGGCCAGTACCTCGCGGAGTTCCTCGGCTGGAGCCAGGCCACGTTCGCCTCCAAGGTCGAGTCGTTCGAGTCCGACAACGAGAAGAACAAGGTCCCGGCGATCGTCGTGTCGGCGGACAACAAGACCGCTCGGGTCATCCGCGAGGTCGACGGTGGCCTCTCGACGCTCGAGGTGACGCTCCCGGCGATCATCACGACGGATTTGCGGCTCAACCTGCCGCGCTACGCGTCGCTGCCGGGCATCATGAAGGCGAAGAGCAAGCCCATCGCCGAGCTGAACCCGGCCGGGCTCGGCGTCGACGTCACCCCGAAGCTCACCGTGCTCAAGATGTCGGCTCCCCCCGCGCGCAAGGCAGGCATCAAGGTGCCGGACGTGGCGACGCTCGTGGAGAAGCTCAAGAACGAGGCGAAGGTCATCTGATGAAGAAGCTCCTCATCGCAGCAGCGGCGTGGTTCGCGTTCTCCAGCTGTGCGGGCGCGGCGTTCATCGGCATCGCTCCGGGCGGCTCCAGCCTCTACGCGGACGTGCAGGGGACGACGAACCTGGCGCAGGTGGACAACCTCCCGGCGAATCACAACTGGAAGACCGGCGAGGCGTGCCAGACGTCCATCCTCGGCCTCATCACCACCGGCAGCGCGACGGTGGGCGAGGGCGCTCGGGCGGGCGGCATCACCAAGGTGAACCGCGTCGACTACAAGTTCAGCAACCTCATCGACGTCTACGCGAAGTACTGCATCGTGGTCGTGGGCGACTAAGGCCCGCAGGAGAAAAGTCATGCCGATCGTTCTCGTCGTCGCCGAGGTCCAGCCGGATGGCAGCCTCCGCAAGGCCACGCTCAATGCCATCACCGCGGGCAAGCAGCTCGCGGAGAAGGCGGGCGCGGAGCTTCACGCCGCGGTGTTCGCGAAGGATGCGAACAAAGTCGCCGAACAGCTGAAGGGCTTCGGTCCCAAGGTCATTCACGCCGCCTCGAACCCCGCGTTCGAGCACTACGTCGCCGAAGTCGTGGCGCCCGCCGTCACCGAGCTCGTGCAGAGCATCAAGGCGGACTACGTGTGCGCCGCCGCGACCGCGGAAGGCCGAGATCTGCTGCCGCGAGTGGCGGGCAAGCTCAAGGCCGCGATGGCCACGGACGTGATGGGCTTCGAAGGCTCGGGCGCGGACGTGCTGTTCAAGCGGCCGATGTGGGCGGGCGCGGTGATCGCGGACGTCAAGATCACCACGCCGGTGAAGGTGATGACCTTCCGCACCACCGAGTTCAGCCCGGCGACCGCGGGCGGCGCGGCGGGTGAGGTGAAGGCGTTCTCGCCGAAGGTGGACGCGGCGGCTGCGAAGACGAAGCACATCGACTTCAAGGAAGTGAAGAGCGCTCGCCCGAACCTGACCGAGGCGCGCGTCGTCATCTCCGGCGGCCGCGGCACCAAGGGCGACTTCAAGGAGATCGAAGCGCTCGCGGATGAGCTCGGCGGCGCGGTGGGAGCCTCCCGAGCGGTCTGCGACGCTGGCTGGGTCCCCAACGACTACCAGGTCGGGCAGACCGGCAAGGTCGTCGCGCCGGCGCTGTACGTGGCCGCGGGAATCTCGGGCGCGATTCAGCACCTCGCCGGCATGAAGGGCAGCAAGACCATCGTCGCGATCAACAAGGATCCCGAGGCGCCGATCTTCCAGGTCGCGGACTACGGGCTCGTCGCGGATCTGTTCAAGGCGATGCCGGAGCTGCGGGACGCGATCCACAAGTTGAAGTAGCGGATTGATTTTCGGGTCAATCCGGCGTGTGGTGTCGGCGTGGATCCAGATTCTCTTCTTCGCTCGCTCGGCATCACCCGCATCGCTGTTCCGATTCCATTCGTGGACGCCGGCGGACCGGTCAACGTCTACGCGATTGAGGAGCGGGACGGCTCGTACACGCTGTTCGACTGCGGGCTTGGGACGAAGGAGGCCGAGGCTTCGCTTCGCGCTTCCGCCGCTGAGCTCGGGGTGGATCTCTCCCGGCTGAAGCGGATCATCGTCAGCCACGGCCACATCGATCACTACGGGTTGGCCCAGACGTTCTCCGAGCAGACCGGCGCGACGGTGCACGTGCATCCCGCGGACTTCGCCAAGGTCGTCGGCGTTGGGCGCTGGGTGGATGAGCTGCCGCGGTACGAGAGCTACTTCAAGAAGCTCGGCATCAGCGACGAGTACATGCGGATGATGGGCAAGGCCGCGACCGCCACCGCGAAGTTTGCGCGGCAGGTGGACGAGGCGCGCGCGCGCACGTTGAAGGCGGGCGAGAAGTTCCAGTTCAAGCACGTGGAGCTGGAAGTTCTGCACCTGCCGGGACATACGCCGGGGCTCGTGTGCCTGTGGGAGCCCACGCGGAAGATTCTGTTCGCGGACGATCACCTGCTCGCGAAGGTGTCACCCAATCCGCTGCTGGAGATTGGCGAGGGCGGGGAGGCGCAGAAGTTCAAGTCGCTGCTCTCGTATTTCGCCTCCGCTCGTCGCGTCTACGAGATGGACATCGAGCTGGTGCTCCCCGGTCACGGTCCGCCGTTCTCCGGTCACCGCGAGCTGCTGGACGGGCTGTTCGGCTTCTACAAGAAGCGGCAGGACAAGATTGCGGCGCATCTGGAGAAGGAGCCGTCCACCGCGCTCGAGCTGATTCCCGTCGTGTTCCGCGGGATCGACATCACGCGGCTGTTCCTCACGCTCTCCGAGGTCGTTGGAAACCTCGAGGTGATGGAGGAGCAGGGCAGGGTGGTGCGCCGCGAGGTGGAGGGCGTCTACCGCTACGAGCTCGCGGTACAGTGACGCCATGAAGCGCCTCGCCGTTCTTTTCTTTCTGCTCGCCTCCGCCTGCGCCACCACCAGCAAGTCGAGCAGCAGCTGCCCGCCGAAGCCGTCCTGCCTGACCGCGCCGCAGTGCTACGTGGACAGCAACGCGTGCGAGATCTGCCAGTGCAGCGCCGCATCCGACGAGTGGCGGCAGAAGCCGGTCGGTCCGCCTCCGTCCCTGAACCCCTGAAAAAGCAGCGGGCCCGACACTCTTTGTAAGAGCACCGGGCCCGTCGACTCCTCGACTTCGGCTCGCGACTAGAACAGCGGCGCGGGGCCCGCGTCGAAGTAGCTCGGCTTCGCGTTCGGAACGACGGCGGTGGTGCGCAGGTAGAGGTGGTTGTTCACCTCCACGATCTCGCGCTTGCTGCCCAGCAGGCCCTTCGGGGTGATGTCGAACACGGCCGCGTTCTCAACGCCCTTCGGCGCAGCGTCCATGTGCTTGAGCTCGCCGGCCTTCTCGCGGCCTTCGACGATCGACGTATAGGTCTTCTGGAGCTGGTCGCGGGTCGGGAACCAGATGTGCGGCGGCTCGGGGTGGAGGACCTTGTTGAGCTCGGCCTTCGCGGACGGCGTCGCCTTCGCGTCCTTCGAAGTTCCGTCCGCCAGCTTCTCCAGCGCTGTGCGGTACAGCTTGTCCTGGAAGAGATCCTTGTGGTTCTCGACCAGCGACTTCACTTCAGCCTTCGTGACCTTCCCGTTGGCGACCGCCTTGTTGTAATCGCGCCACCAGGGAGCAACGAGACCAGTCGGGGATTTCACGTTCGCCATTTGAGTTCTCCGGGTTCAGGAAGCGTTGGGGCCGATAGCTTACGCCACGGCGTTCGAAACGATTATCGAACCTACATGTGGGGAGATGCGTGCTGATTTCGTAAGGCTCGTTTCCAAAGAGCTGAGAAACGCTGTTGCGGCAATGGGTTAGCTCGTTGAATCAACCACGCCAGGATCTCGGCGCCAGGTCGGGAAAACGAAAGGCGACCTTTCTTTTCGCGGCCCTGAGCGTGTGGTGGGTCGCGAAGCGGACCGCGCGGTTCGCCGTCGCCGTCATCAGAAACTGCGCGGCGTAGAGCTTCCGATCATCGGTGAAGGCGCCCTCGTGAAGCCGCGCCTCGGAGAACAGGACGCCGAGCACCCGCGCGCGGGGAAGCGAGGGCGAGAGCTCGCGCAGCACGTGCGGCGGAATCTCGGCGTCGAAGCAGCGCTCGGCGGACGTGAGCGCGGACCAGAGCGGGACCGCGAAGCCCGTCCTGCTCGCCAGCGCCACGACCTTCTCCCAGTCGAGCTCCGGATGCGCGCCGACGAAGCGCCTCAGGTCATACAGCCACGACACCCGAGCGAACGCGTGCTGCGCCGCGTGCACGCCGAGATACGTGAGCTCATCCTCGGGCGCGAGATAGCTGAGAGGAGACCCCTCGAGGTCGTTCCACAAGGGCGCTTGTAGATCTTCCCATTCGATCGAAGCGCCGAAGCCGGCGATGGGGCGGAAGTGCAGCTCCACGAGCCCGGCCGGACCTGAGTACGACAGGTGATGGTGGTGCTCGCGCGCGTAGGTGCGCTGCTCCTCCGCCTGCGGCTGCAGCCCGAGCTTCAGCAGCGCCGCCTCGCAGAGGGCGAGCTCGTCGGATCGCACCAGCACGTCCACGTCGGACGTCGGGCGGAGCAGCGGATCCGGATACGTCCGCGCGCCGAGCGCATACCCTTTCAGCACCACCGGCCGCACGCCCGCCTCCGCGAAGGCCTTCAGCGTCCTCGCGAGCAGCATTTTGGTCTTCAGCGCTTGACCGGCGAGGGACCGCGCCTCACTCAGGAGTCTCTTGCGCGCGGATTCGGGGAGATCGATCCCCTTCGACGACAGCTCGTGCGTCACCACCCCGGCGAGGCCGTGCACGGTGGCGGCGTGGACCAGCGCGTCGGGCCTGGCGATCCGAGCGATGGGCTCACCGGACAGCAGCGCAAAGAGGTCGAACGCTTTGGGCACGCGCGGACGACTGTATAGGCGAAACCTGTTGCGCGCCGGTGCAGGGAGCGGCGAAAAGCCGAGCCTTCTATGAGTGAGCCGCAAGTCGGGGAGACCAGCCCGAAGGCGCCAGATGGCGCGCCGGAAGAAGAGGGCTGGCTGGACGCGGACAAGATTTTTCTGGGCGTGCTGGCGGTGTTCTTTCCGCTCGCCGTCGCGTCACATTTCTTCTTCCCCGGAACCTGGACGTTCATCTTCTGCGCCATTGCGCTGATTCCGCTCGCGCGGTTGATGGGCGAGGCGACCGAGGTCATCTCTCACAAGCTCGGCGCGGGGCTCGGCGGCTTGATGAACGCGAGCTTCGGCAACGCCGCGGAGCTCATCATCGCCATCGCGGCGCTCCGCAACGGCGAAGTGGAGGTCGTGAAGGCGTCCATCACCGGCGCGATCCTCGGCAACATCCTGCTCGTGCTCGGCATGGCGATCGTCGCGGGCGGGATCAAGCGCGAGAAGCAGACCTTCAACGCGACGGCCGCGCTCTCCGGCAGCGCGATCATGTTCCTCGCGCTGACCGCGCTGGTCATCCCGGACATCTTCCATCTCACGCGAGGCGAAGCGGCGCTGCCGGTGATGCGGCCGCTGTCGGTGGGCATCTCGATCGTGATGCTCATCATCTATGCGCTGTCGCTCATCTTCTCGCTCCGCACGCACTCGCACATCTACGCGGGTGAGACGGAGGAGGAGCCGGACGAGCTGCCGCACTGGACCATCCGCAAGGCGGTCATCGTCCTGCTGCTCGCGACGGTGGGCGTCGTCATCGTCGCCGAGTTCCTCGTCCATTCGCTGGAGGACGCGATCAAGAGCTTCGGCTTCACGCACACGTTCGTGGGCGTGATCGTGATCGCGATCATCGGCAACGCGGCCGAGCACTCCACGGCTATTCTGATGGCGCTGAAGAACAAGATGGACATCGCGTTCAACATCGCCTTCGAGTCCTCGAAGCAGATCGCGCTCTTCGTCGCGCCGGTGCTGGTGCTCATCTCGGTGCCGCTCGGCCAGCACCTCACGCTCGAGTTCAGCCACATGGAGGTGGTAGGGATGGGGCTCGGGGTCGGCGGCGCGACACTCATCGCGTTGGACGGCGAGTCCAACTGGTTGGAAGGCGTCACCCTGCTCGGCATCTACGCGATCCTCGCGGTGACTTTCTTCTACATCCCGTAGCCCGTGACCACGCAGTCGCAGCTCAGCCCCACGCCCGCCGCCCGAGCGAAGGCGGACTCCGTCCTGGTGTTCATCACCGCGTTCTGGGGCTGGAGCTTCGTCATCGTGAAGGACGCGCTGCTGTGCGCGGATCCCTTCACGTTCCTGTCGCTGCGGTTTCTGCTCGGCGCGCTGGTGGGAACGGCGTTCGCGGGAAAGAGGATGCTGGATCGGTACAGCGTCCGATCGGGTCTCAAGCTCTCGCTGCTGCTCTGCGCGGGCTACACGCTGCAGACATGCGGGCTTCAGTACACGACGCCGTCGAGATCCGCGTTCATCACGGGCCTTTGCGTCGTGCTGGTGCCGTTCTGCAGCTTCATCATCTTCAAGCGTGCGCCGAGGGTGTTCGCGCTGGCAGGCGTCGCGCTCGCGGCGACGGGGCTGTACCTGCTCACGCTGGCTGTCGAGGCGACGGCCGCGACGCCGAAGCATCAGGCGCTGGGCGACTTCCTCACGCTTCTCTGCGCGATCGCCTACGCGTTTCACATCACGTTGAATGAGCGCTACGCCCCGAATTCGAAGGTGACCACGCTGGTTGCCACGCAGCTCTGGGTGGTGAGCGCGGTGACGGGCTTGCTCGCGCTGCTGTTCCCTCACCACCTCGATCCACGACCGTCCTTGTGGATCGCGATTGCTGTGACCGGCACGTTCGGGAGCGCGGGCGCGATCGTGCTGCAGACCTGGGCGCAGGCGCGGACGACGGCGGTGCGCGCGGCGCTGATCTTCGCGCTCGAGCCGGTCTTCACGTCCGTCTACTCGCAGTTCATGGGCGTCGAGCACCTCGGGCGGCCTGAGGTGCTGGGCGGAGCGCTCATCATCTCGGGCGTCTTGGTCGCGGAGCTCGGTGGGCCTCTGCTGGAGCGGATGCGGGAGCGCGGGCAGAGCGCGTGACCGTCACGGGTGGCGGCGAAGGATCGCTCCCTTTGAGCCCACGAGGACGAGATCGTTCGCCGACGTTCCGCTCATTCCGTAGATCGTCCCCTGAACGCCGGAAGCGCGCGGGGTCCAGTTGAGGCCGTCGGACTGCTGCAGACTTCCCGCCGCGCCGGCCGCCCAGACATTGTTGTTCGCGAAGGCCTGCACCTTGTGAAGATCGCTGAGCCCGGCGTTCCCGGAGGACCACGTTCCTGTCTTGAGGTGCGCCGCGACTCCCCCCTGGCCCACCGCGAACACCTCGGTGGGGGAGAAGGACCACACGCCATAGAGGTTGAAGGCCGTGGGGCTCGAGACGTTCGACCAGGCGGTGCCTCCGGTCCAATGAATGATGGCGCCGTTGAGACCCACCGCCCAGACATCGCTTCCGGAGGTGCCGTGGATGGCGTTCAATTGCTGACCGCTCGGGTTGGTGAAAACGGACCAGGTGGTTCCATTCCAATGGCGGATCGAACTCCCGACGGTCCATAGATCACCGGCCGTACCCCAGACGCCATACAGGTCCTGGAAAGCCCCCGAGGAGAATGGCGACAACGCGCCTCCATCCCAGTGCAGGAGCGTGCCGGTGGTGCCCGCGAACCAGATGTCCTGTTCGTTGTTGGCCCAGACCGAGAGCAGCGCGTACGCCGGGTTCGTGTCGACGACACTCCACGCGCCGCCCGAGTAGCGAAGCACGGTGCCATTGTCGCCCGCGGCCCACGCGTCCCCGTTGGCGAAGGTGAAGACGTCGTGCAGATCATCGTGCGTGAGCTCGTTCCCGTAGCGCACCGGCACCCCGCCATCGCTGCGGGCCATGTAGCCCGAGGCTCCGCCAAGCCAGACGTCGGACGCGGACGTGCCGGACACCGCGTTGAGGCCCTGGACCGGAGGGTTGCCCAGCGCGCTCCATCCTCCGTCCTGCCAGTGGCGCACGGTTCCAGGTCCGCCGCCGCCGCTGCTTACACCGACCGCCCACACGTCGTCGGGCGCGCTACCCCAGCCGCCCTTGAAGGTTGAGCTGCCGCCGGCGGGATTGCTCTGCCAGCTGCCTCCGTCCCAGTGCGTGGCCGAGGCGTTGTCCCCCACCGCCCAGAGCTCACCGTTATTCGCCTTCCAGATGCCGTAGAGAAACTCCGAGGTACCAGTGGCGTTCTGCTGCCACGCGTTGCCATCCCAGTGGTACGCAGTGCCGACGACGCCGACCGCCCAGGCGTTCCGCGGCGAGATCGCGGCCACTGCGGCGAGGCCGTATGTAAGGTTGAATTGGGTCCAGGTGGACCCGTTCCAGTGGATGGCTGTCGGACCGTACGTCGAGGCCACCCAGACGTCGGACGGGCTGGTTCCAGCAACATCCCAGAGGAGTGCGTAGGCGCCGGAGCTGTGTGGGTTCTGCACCGACGACCACGACCCTCCGTCGTAGCGCAAGATCGTTCCACGGTCGCCGACGGCCCACACGTCCAGGGGTGACAGGCCCCAGACGGAGCGAAGATTGACGGTCGTGCCGCTCGGCATGGCCGCCCAGAACACTCCGTTCCAACGGAGAATCACGCCACCGCCGGCGACCGCGAAGCCGTCGTTGGGGCAGCGGAACCAGTAGTGGAAGATGTCGTTGCCCTGCGGGAGCGGGTTCTCCCAGCAGAAGCCATCCGCGCTGCAGACAGCCGTTCCGCCGTCGGAAACGGGTCCGGGATCGCACGCGAAGAAGCCAGCGTCGTAGATGGGGTCGGCGCCCGCATCGAACCCGGCATCGAAGCCCGCATCGAACCCGGCATCGAAGCCCGCGTCGAATCCGGCGTCGAAGCCCGCATCGAATCCAGCATCCGTTCCGGCGTCGAAGCCTGCGTCGATTCCCGCGTCGAACCCAGCGTCCATCGGCTTGGAACCGCCGTCAGATTCTCCGGCATCCACGCCGACGGTGCCGGCGTCGTCTGGACCGGCGTCGCCAACTCCCGCGTCTTCGGGACCTGCGTCGAGCTCTTCGGTCCCGCCGCCTCCGCCCTGACCGCCGCCGAGCCCGCCGCCCTCGCCGCCACCTTCGGCGCCCCCGGTCCCGCCGCCAGTTCCGCCACCCGCACCGGAGCCGGCATCAGGTGTCGCGATGGGAGTTCCGCAAGCCACCATGACTGCTGCGACCACCACGAGCGCAAG
>JBJMQN010000472.1:0-19945 GCA_045802665.1 Myxococcaceae bacterium
GACGACCTGCGCGCCGATGCCCGCCAGCGGCCAGCCCTCTTCGACGATCACCACCCGGTTGGTCTTCTTCGCGGTGGCGAGGATCGCCTCTTCGTCCAGCGGGCGCAGCGTGCGGAGGTCCACGATCTCCACCGAGATCCCGTCCTTCTCCAGCTCGGCCGCCGCCTGCTCGCAGAAGTAATACATGCGAGACCACGTGATGAGCGTGACGTCCTTGCCCTCGCGCTTGATGTCCGCCTTGCCGATCGGGACGATGTGCTCACCGTCCGGGACTTCGCCCTTGAGCGCGTAGAGCCGCTCGCCCTCGAACATGATGACGGGGTTCTCGTCGCGGATGGCGGACTTGAGCAGGCCCTTGGCGTCCGCGGGCGTCGCAGGCGCGATGACCTTGAGGCCCGGGAAGTGCGCGTAGTTCGACTCCAGCGCCTGGCTGTGCTGCGAGGAGAGCCGTCCACCGGCGCCACCGGGACCGCGGAACACGATCGGGCAGCGCAGCTGGCCGCCGGACATGTGGCGGAGCTTCGCGGCGTTGTTCACGATCTGGTCCATCGCGAGGATCGCGAAGTTCCAGGTCATCATCTCCACGACCGGGCGCAGGCCCACCATCGCCGCGCCCACGGACATGCCGGTGAAGCCCAGCTCGCTGATCGGCGCGTCGACAACGCGGGCGCTGCCGAACTTGTCGAGCAGCCCTTGCGAGACCTTGAAGGCGCCGTTGTAGCGGGCGACCTCTTCGCCAATCAGGAACACGCGCGGGTCCCGCGCCATCTCTTCGGAGAGCGCCTGGTTCAGCGCCTCGCGGTACATGAGCTCAGCCATGAGTCTTCAGCCTGCCTTCTTCTCCGCGGGGGGCCGCGGCTCGAGATCCCAGGTGACCTTGAAGTCGGTCGGATAGGTGGGCCACTTCACGTCCTTTGCCCCGAGCACGCGCTCGCGCGGGTGAACGTCCGGCTCACCCTCTTCCACGATCGTGTCGCGCCACAGCTCATCCAGCGACGGCTCCGGTGAGGCGTCCGCGAACTTCACGGCGTCGTCCACCCGCTTCTTGATCTCGTTGTCGATCGCCGTGAGCTCCTCCTCGGTGGCGTGCTTCTTCGAGAGGAGCAGCTCCTTGTGCTTCTCAATGCAGTCGTTCTCCGCGCGCTCCTGTTCCACCTCGGTCTTCGGCCGGTAGTTGGCGGGGTCCGCCATCGAATGGCCGCGGAAGCGGTACGTGAGCGCCTCCACCAGCACCGGGCCCTTGCCTGAGCGCGCGTACTCGATGGCGTCCTTCATGCCCTCGTACATCTTGATGACGTCGCGGCCGTTCATCTGCTCGCCGCGCATCCGGTACGCCGCCGCGCGCTTGTAGACCTCGGGCTCGGCGGTGACGCGGGTGAACTCGGTGCCCATCCCGTACTTGTTGTTCTCGCAGACGAAGACGACGGGGAGCTTCCACTTCGAGCACATGTTGAAGGTCTCGTGGAAGCTGCCCTGGTTCGACGCCGCGTCGCCGAAGAAGCAGACCGTCACGCGATCTTCGTTGCGGTACTTGGACGCGAACGCCATCCCGCCCGCGAGCGGAATCTGGCCGCCGACGATCCCGTACCCGCCGTAGAAGTGGTTCTCGATGTCGAACAGATGCATCGAGCCGCCCTTGCCCTTGCTGTAGCCGGCGTCGCGTCCGAACAGCTCGGCCATCACCATGCCCGGATCGGAGCCGCGCGCGAGCGTCTGACCGTGCTCGCGATACGCCGAGAGCATGTAGTCGTCACGGCGCAGGGCTTCCTGCGTGCCCACCGCGACCGCTTCCTGACCGATGTAGAGGTGGCAGAAGCCGGCGATCTTGTTGAGACCGTATTGCTGGCCGGCGCGCTCTTCGAAGCGGCGGATGAGGACCATCAGCCGGTACATCGAGAGCAGTTTTTCCTTCGGGATAGCAGCCATAGGGGCGCCCCTCTTAACGGACCGATCCATCCGGTCCAAATGGAATTACATGACGCGGCACGCCAGCGGCCAGCGAAGGCTTCGCGGCCTCAGGACGTGAGTTAACAGGTGACCAACGGTATCGCCGTCGACCGCTGCGACAACTACGCGCGAGCGGTGTCGAAGTGCGGGACCGAGACGATCCCTTCGAGCAGCTCCACCGGCCGGCCCGAGTGATCCGTCGCGAGGTGGATGACCGTCGCTTCGGGGAACTTCCGCCGGTAGTCGTTGGCGTGCGTGGGCTCATTGTCGAACGCAGCGACCAAGGTCCCGAGCTTCTTCAAACCTTCATGCGCGTCGCGTTTGAACGAGTCGTCGTCCTCGGCGAGCGTGGGCTTCATGATGAGCTGCACGTGGGCGCCCGGAACCGGAAAGCCCCAGCGGCGGAGGCATTCGATCGTCCCCTCGCGCATGCCTTCGTGGCGGCCGGTGAGGTAGGTGACCGTGGCAGAGGTGGCGAGGCAGGCGTGAACGAACTTCGCGGCGCCGGCGATCTCCGTGTCGTCCTTGCAGTACTCGCTGGTGAAGAAGCGCGCCTGCCAGAAGGACTTGGCGGCCGGGTAGAGCTTGTCGACGTCGGAGGTGGACATTCCGCAGCTCCGCATCGCGGCCTTCATGTCCCAGCCGGAGTCCCAGTGCTTCTCCTCGCAACGCGCGAGCGAGGGGATGTTCTGGGAGAGGCCGAACTCGCGGAGGATGCGCGCCTGACGGGCGCGGTTGTCGAAGAGCGTGGAGTCGAGATCGAAGGCGAAGACGGCGCTTTTCGTCGCCCGCGCGCGGTCCAGCAGTGCGTTGAGGGCAGACGACCAGTCAGGACGGATTCGGTTTCGGAACTCGTTCATCGGCGGGCGAGGGAGTACCACAGTTGAGGGGGAGTCGTGCTCACTCGCCTGCTGTGCTCGAGTGGGCGGAGCCGCTCTGGGCGAGTGGTCAGATGCCCTGGGTGGGTTCAGGCTTCGGTCCTCCATGGGAACAGCTGGGAGACGTGCTTTGGATCACGTGGTCGCGGCGCTCGGTGAGCTGAGGGTCGACCGGGCAGGCGCGCTGTTCGAGCACCGCCGCGAGCTCATGGCCGCGATGGGCTCGGAGCTGTTCGTCTATTACGCGGTGGACGCGACGGACTCGGGGATCGCCGTTCGGACGATCGGCGGGGCGAGCCTGGACCCGTTCTACGAGCGGATGGGACGGAAGGTCTTCGAGTATCCGGCGCGGTTCGGTGGCGCGTGGCCGGCGTACAACCCGATGCAGGTCTCGGCTCCGCTCCGCAATCGCGTCTCCGTTTTGTCTCGGGCTTCGGATGAGTGGGCCGCGCATGACGAGGTTGCGGCGAAGACGTTCTCGGAGCTCCGGGTGGACGGCATGGATCAGCTCAGAGCTCTCGTTTGCGATGGGCCTTCCCTCTTGTATTGGGTCGGGTTCATGCGGAAGGAGAGGTACTCCGAGCGGGAGGTTCGCGCGTTCCGCAGACTGCTCCCGCTGCTGGAGAGGCGGCTTCGCGTGGAGAGGAGCCTCGCTGGCGCTCCTTCGCTGTCGCTGATCTCGCGGGTGCTCCATGGGTTCGGGACCGCCGCGTTTCTTCTCGGCCCTCGCGGAAGGATTGAGGCTTGCAACGAGCTCGGCTTGCGCGCGTGGGAGCGGGATCGGGGCTCGCTTCGGGCAGAGCTTGGCTCGGGTTCTTTCGAGGTGACCCGGCTGTCTGACGGGTATTCGCTGGCGGTGGCGCGAAGCGCTCCTCAAGGCAGCTCCGAGAGGAGCGGGCTTGCGGCTCGGAGATGGGGCCTCACCCCGCGCCAGTCCGATGTTCTTCGCGAGCTCTCGTCCGGAAGAACCAATTGGCAGATCGCTTCCGCTCTCGGCTGCACCGAACGGACCGTCGAGGTTCACGTCAGCGCGATCCTCGCTCGCACCGGATTGGAGAACCGCGCGAGCTTGATCGCGGAGGTGCTTTCGCGGGAATGAGAAGGTAGCTGCGGGGGGAAGCCCAGAGCCGCGCCTTCTACTCCCGGCCCGGGAGTAAGTCTGCGGCCACCGAGGTGTTCACCGTGGGGACCGGTGCGTCGCACTTGGGTCAATCGCTGACGAGTTCCCGTCGTGCCACGACCCACGATCCGTCAATCAGTACGACCCGACACCCAGCAATTTCCTCCAACTCCAAATGTCAGACCCGCCTGCTATCTGTTCGGCATGCCTACCCCTGCTCTGCTCACGGAACTGTCGTCGCGCGCAATCACCGAGAGGCTTGCCGCCCTCGTCGCGCAGGATCGAGCGTCGCTCGTGGAGTTCCTCTGGCATCTCGCCGAGCTCGACCGCCGCCACGACCTCGTTGAGCATTACCCTTCGCTCTTCGAGTACTGCCGCCAGGAACTGCGACTCTCGAAGTCCTCCGCCGGCCGTCGCATCGCCGCGGCGAGAGCGCTCGCCGCATGTCCCAGCGCGGGCGAATACCTCGAGGACGGTCGCATCACGCTGAGCACGTTTCTGATCATCAAGGACGCGCTCGGGGAGAATCCTGCCCTGGTCCTCGATCGCGCTTCCGGTCTCACTGAAGAAGAGGCTGCGTACCTCCTCGCCGAGCTCAAGCCGCGGCCACTGCCTGCCGGGTCGATCCGCCGCTTGCCGGAAAAAGGAGCCGCACTGCCGCTCCCACTGGCTTCGCCGGCGGGCCTCGTACAATCCAGCAACACTCCGTCGACCACTCTCGCGCCACCAAAGATTTCGCCGCCGCCGCTCACCGTCGTCGCCACTGTCTCGCGCGCAGGCCGCTTCGAGCCGATCGCTCCAGGCACCGTCGGCGTGCACCTCTACGTCAGCGACGAATTCGTCGCAGATCTGAAGAAGCTCACCTCTGCGCTCAGCCACCGATTCCCCTCGGGCAAGCCCGAGCTCATTCTCCACGAAGCAATCAAGAAGACCCTCAAGCAGTGCGAACGTTCCAGGTACGCCACGCTCGCGAACAACTACGACGTCCGCCCCGCGCCAACGGAATCGCTCCAGAACACGACGACCGCCCCGGCCGCTCTCGACCCCGTCGTGACGCCCTCACCCCAGACCCAGACGTCGACGCGGAGCCCGGGCGTAACTCACTCTGACTCGTCATCGTCGACAACCCCCGTTGTTACTCCCAGCCCGGGAGTGACTCGCCCGCAGCCTGCTTCCTCAGCGCCAACAACCGTCCCTTCCAATCCCGGCCCGGGAGTGACCTTCGCCGATGGGAGCGCGGGACCTTCGCTGGAACCGGACCAGGAGCTCGCCCTGCACGAGGCGTCGCGCACGGAGACCGGCCGTTACATTCCGGCGCTCGTGCGGCGCGAGGTCTTTGTTCGCGACGAGGGGTGTTGCACGTACCAATCCGAGTCGGGCAATCGGTGTCGATCCACGTTTCAGCTCGAATTCCACCACCGCTCGCCGCATGCGCGAGGGGGACCGCCGACTGCGACGAACATCACCCTTTACTGCCGACCTCACAACGCCCTCGCCGCGAAGCGTGACTTCGGCGAGCTCCACATGAGGCAATTCCTCCGAACCCCATGAGCCGGCACGCCCCCGTCCTCCTCCTCAGCGCGGGAGCGCCGATTGCCGGTGTTCGCTTCGAACGGATTCACGGCGAACGCGTGCCGGAGACGCAAGTTCCCATCTAGATGTTTCCCTCAATGGATCGCGCGCCCATGGGTCCGTAACTCAGCGTTCGGAGGAGACACCGCCATGATGGATTTTCTCACCGACGAGATGCGCCGTAACCCCTACCCGCTCTACGCGCAGATGAGGGAAGGCGCGCCACTGCTCAACGTTCCGGGCACGAAGATGTGGATGGTCTTCGACTACGAGAACGTGAAGCGCGTGATGAGCGAGCACGAGTTGTTCGCCTCTCGCGCGACGCCGCCCGGGGCTGCCGCTCCGCCGGACTGGCTCATCTTCATGGACCCTCCGAGGCACACCAAGCTTCGGGCGCTCATCCTGAAAGCCTTCACGCCGAAGGCCGTCGCGGCGCTCGAACCGCGTATCCGGGAGCTCACGAAGGAGCTTCTCGACCAACACGTCCCACGCGGCGAGATGGACCTCGTGGACGACTTCTCCGTCCAGCTCCCCGCGCTCGTCATCGGCGACATGCTCGGAATCCCGTTCGAAGATCGCCCGCGCCTCAAGCGCTGGAACGAAGCGATCCTCGGGCTCGCGGACGGCGTGATCGGCACGGACCCGAAGGGCTCCGCCCAGCGCTACTTCGCGGCGAAAGAGGAGATGACGACGTACGTCGCGGAGATGATCGCCGCTCGCACCACGAACCCGCGCGACGATCTGATGACCCGCCTCGTGCAAGCGGAGGTCGACGGAGAGCGCCTCAGCCACTCCGACATCCTCGGGTTCTTCATGCTGCTCATCTTCGCCGGCACGGAGACCACGACGAACCTCATCAACAACGCGATCGTCACCCTGCTCGAACATCCGGCCGAGCTCGAAAAGCTGAAGGCGAATCCGGCGCTCACGCAGACGGCGATCGAAGAGGTGCTCCGCTACCGCTCGCCCGCGCAGGTCATGTTTCGCGAGACGAAAGTGGAACTGCAGCTCCACGGCCAGACGATTCCCGCCGGCACGCTGATCCTCCCGGTCATCGGCTCCGCGAACCGGGATCCGAAGCAGTTCCAGAACCCAGACACCTTCGACATCACGCGCAATCCGAACCCGCACATCGGCTTCGGCCACGGCATCCACTTCTGCATCGGCGCGCCGCTCTCGAGGCTGGAGGCGAAGGTCGCGCTCCCCGCGCTGCTCTCACGACTCCAGAACCTGCGGCTGGCGAGCGACGAGCCCTGGGAGCCGCGTAAGGCCTTCAACGTCCACGGCCCGACTCACCTGCCGATCCGCTTCGAGCCGGGCGATAGGCTCTGACCTCAGTTCCACGGCGGGTTCGCGCATACGGCGTAGTAGCCGCCATCGCACGCACCCATGAAGCAG
Source organism: Myxococcaceae bacterium (assembly GCA_045802665.1). GTDB lineage: Bacteria > Myxococcota > Myxococcia > Myxococcales > Myxococcaceae > JBJMQN01. Next base: position 6,916 of record JBJMQN010000472.1, read on the forward strand.
ACGCCGCCGCGGAACCAGTCGGTCGGGGGTTCGACGCCCGTGATCGCAGTGATTCGCAGCCCTGCGTCCGTCGGATAGACGGCTTCGGGGAACTCCCCCAGCAGCTCCACACCACCGTCCAGCTCGGCCCACGCTCCCGTTCCCCGTGAGATGTAGTCGCAGCCAAGGCGCGCTTCCCGCCATCCTCCATCCGCGTCGAAGCGAAGGTTCACGCCCAAACCGCCACCGTCGGGTCCGAGCTGATGAAACGCGCCCGCCAGAGATACGGGCAGCATGCCGCCTATCCGCGGCGCGATCCCCGAATCGACGGCCACGGACGCATCCGAAGAAGATCGCGACGGCGTCCCGCACCCCACGATCAGCAGCACGGCGACACCGAACACCGCTGCTCTCATCGGGGACCTCTCACGCCACCGATCGCACCGGCGGCGGAACGTTCTCGGGCTTCTGCTCGAACCGCACCATGCGCTTGATGCCGTTGCGATCCAGCACCAGCCGCACGAGCTGCAGGTTCATCTTCTTGTTGTCGCCGTCGTCCACGGTGAACCGGAACACGAGATCCACCTGGTAGCTCTTCGCGGCCTTGATCCGGCCCACGGAGAAATCCTCCAGGTCCACGTACTCCAGCGCGTACTCCGGATCGTCCATGTCCCGGAGGAGCCGATCGACGTTGAGCCGCACGATGTCGGTGACGCCGGTCACGCCATCGTCCGCCCTCGGGAGCAGCTCCGAGTTCAGCGCGATCTGCTTCTGATACCGGATGACGCTCTCGGAGAGCTCGCCCTGGGAGACGGTGACGAAGTCGTCGGTCGCTCGGAGCTTCTTCACGTCGTCGGGGACGTTCGTGGGCGGGAAGTAGTCCACCTTCTCGCGCAGCAGGCCGAGCCGGTGCTTCGTCACCGGATCCACGATCGCGGTGGCCCGGTCGTAGAGGTGCTTCAACGCGACAGTCGAGAAGATCCGCCGCAGGCCCTCCTTGATCCGGTCCTTCATCATGTAACCGACGACGACGATCAAAAAGAAGTTGAGGGACACCTGCGGGAACCGCGTCTGCGCCCAGAGCGCAACCACCGTCGCGAACGCCATCGCGATGCCGGCCGCCATCGCGAACAGCACCTCTTCCCAGTTGCGCCTTCGCTCTTCCCGCCTCGCGGAGAGGAACAGGATGTTCATGCAGAACTTCTTCAGAAACCCGATCCGGTGCATGTACTCCTCGTTGTCACCGGTGGGGCTGATCACACTCCGAAGCTTGCTCTGCTTTCGGTACGTCTCCTCGTTGATGACCTCCGCCATCATCTCCTTGCGGAGCTCGATGAACGTGCCGCTTCGGGGCAGCGCGTCCATGTCGGTCACGGTCTTCCGGAAGAACTGCTCCAGCGACAGCGACAGATACTCGTCCACCAGCCGCAGCGACGCCTTCGTCTTCTCCTGAAGGTCGAAACCCTCCGCCAGCTGCGGGACCAGCCCCCGGAACCGGGTCAGGATCTCACGCACGCGCTTCATCGACTCGCGAATCGGTGACTCGATCGTCTCCGACGTACAGCCGGGCACGTTCTCGAGCAGGTTGCAGCGATCATCCACCTGCTGCTCGAACCTTCGCAGCGCTCCCCGGAACACGCACGAGAGCAGCTTGGCGTTGTAGACCACGTCCTCTTCGCGCCCCACCGGCGGCCCGATCACGCGCTTCTCGAGCTTCACCAGCGGCGAGTGCGACGCCGTCGTGATCTCCTCCAGCGTCAGCACCGGCGTCTTCAGCCGGATGTAGTTGTGGAGGTCCGCGTAGAAGTCCTGGCGCGGGTACGTCTCAGCGTCGACGTTGAGCGAGCTCGGCAGAAAGAGCCACGTCTCCACGAGGTACTTGCTGGTCGGATCCGTCCTCGAAGGCTGGTACTCGAGTTTGATCTCGAACTGCTTGCGATCGTGGATGTCGAGCCGGTTCTGAAGCAGCGGCTCGGAGGACGGCAATCTCACAGGGACCACTCTAGTCACAGTTGCGTCACGACGGAAAAACGCCCCTCGTCATTCACAGGCAGACGCCGTCCGCCAGCCGTCAGGGCCGGGGTGGGAGGGACCAGCCGAACTGTCAGGTACCGGTGGCCTTATTGCCTGCCTGGCCAGCGTCCGCGTTGGCCGGGAGCGGGACCGTGTTGTCCGCCTTCTTCCGAGCGGGCGTCGCGTCCCAGATCCGCCGGCACAGCACGAAGCCGAGGATCGCGAACGGCAGCATGAACCACGGCCACCAGGCCCAATTGCGCGAGGTGATGTACCCCAGCGACACCGACTGCACCGCGGTGCCGAGGTACACCGCGCCGTCGATCATCCCCACCGTGATCGCCGTCCCCTTCTTGCCGCCAAAGTCCATCGTCGCCGTGCCGGACAGCAGGCCGTGCGTGCCGATGACCGCCAGCGACATGATGAAGATCACCGCGCCCAGCACGTACGGCGAGGGGCTCGAAACCGGGGTCGTGCCCTTGAGCGTCCGCTGATCGCCCGCGCGCATCTTCATGCCCGGATCGTCGATCTCGATGCCGAGCTTCTGTCCGCCGCGCTCGACGAGCAGCGGGATCTTCCCGGTGCTCACCTTCGCGTTCGGGTCCGTCTGCGCCGGCTCGGACGAGCACATCTTGTTGAGGCTGTCCCACCTGCTTCCGGCAGTGCACGGCGCCGGAATCGCCGCGATGGCGCGCGCCACCGAAGGCCAATCCTTGAGCTCGCCCTGCCCCGCGACCTCCAGGATCCGATCCCCCACCTCGAGCCCCTTCGCATTCGTGCTCTGAATCACCGGCTCGGTCTTCCCCATCGTGAACGCCATCGCGATGGAGCCAACGATGAGGACCACGTACAGCCCGCCCGCCGCCGGAGCGCGCCGCGAGCCAAAGAAGAGGTCCGAGACGTAGCCCGCGACGTTGCCGCCGATGACGCCCGCCACGAACAGCAGGCCGCCCCACCCCGCCCACACGAACGGCACCAGCGCGATGAGCGCGCCCGAGGCCACGAGCAGCCCCCGCCGCGACTTGATCCTCGAGCCGAGCACGAAGAAGACCGCCGCCACCGCGAAGTACGGCAGCATGCTCGCCCAGCCCCAGTCGCCATTGTTGAGCGGGTGCTTGGACGGGAGCGCGAGGACGCCGTCGCGGAAGAACGGGTAGTACTGCATCACCGCCTGCCGGATGACACCCGTGCAGAACTCGATGCCCATCATCGTGAGGATGATCGGGTTCTTCAGCAGCCGGGCGAAGATGGCCCACACCGAAACCGCTTCGTTGTCGTCCGCGTGCTTCGCCGAGCCGGTGTCGAAGTCCTCGAACCCCGCCTGAGACGGCCGGTCCTTCAGCAGGAAGAACTCCACCGCGAAGATGAGCGCGAGCAGCGCCGACGGGACGAAGAACACCCACCGCGCCGAGAGCGTGCTGGTGATGTTCGGCGGATTGGCGAGCTCCAGGATCCGCCCGTTCACGCTGTACGCGAGGAAGATGCCGGAGCTGATCATCGTCCCGAAGATTCCGCTGAAGCCGCCACGCTCGCGCACGTGGAACCAGGACGAGTTCACCGAGACGATCGCCACCGCCCCGAAGCTCTGGAAATACATGTTCAGCGCGTAGAGGACCGACAGCCAGACCCGCATGTCCGCGTTGTTCGCGCTGCCAGAGCCCACCACCGCCTGGATGTAGAGCCCGATGCTGAGGTTCGTGAGCGTCGCGCCGAGCAGCGAGATGAGCATCGTGCGCCGCCCGCCGATCTTCTCCGCGAGCGGGCCATTCACCACGAACGCGAACCCGTAGACGACCGTGCCGAGCCCGAAGATCCAGCCGAAGTCCTCGTTCGTCATCAGCGCGCCGAGGGCGTGCTTGGCGACGTTCAGGTTGTAGCGCCCCATATAAAGGAACGCGTACGCGAGCCCGAGCGGGAACCAGTTCAGGAACCGCCGGGTTCGATAAGCCGCCGAATGTGCCGGAGCGGAACCTGCGCTGCTGGAGACGGGCCCCGAGGCCATGGCTACTGCTCCTTCTCGGACGAAAAGACGCGGCACCCTACCCGCGTCACCGAACGTCGTAAACGCGCGACGCATCGCCGTGAGAAGGATCATGGCTGCCCGCCCGGCCAGCGGCGCCGTTGGATACTGACGGCGCTGTCGCGATCCGGTGACTCCGTCAGACCGCGGACAGCGTTCAGTTCGGCAAAAACTTCAGGGAGTTTTCGCCACTAACCGGTAGCTCTTTCCAAGGGGGATCATGCAAGCACCTGCGATGACATTGCTGCGCTGCGTGGATCGACCCTTGCTGTTGTCTTCGTCCGGAAGAGGGCAACAGTGACCACACCCCCCGACACCGGTTCAGATCAGAACGCTCTGCCGAAGCTCGCGACGCCCGCCGAGGTGCGGAGCGCGTTGTCGGACGTGATGAAGAACCTCGCCAAGGTCTACCTCGTCGGGCCTCTCAACGATGAACAGCGCCAGGCGCTGGCCACCGCCGCCACCCAGCTCGAGCAGGTCGCCACTCAACTTCTGCCCACCGCTCGGGTGAGCGCGGCGCCTGTGCTGCGCCCGCTGGAGATCGTCCCGGATGAGCGGTCGTCGGTGCCCACGATTCTGGTCGTGGACGACGACACGGAAGGCCGTGAGCTGGTCCGCGAGATCCTGGAGCGTCACTACAAGGTCCTCACCGCGGCGGACGCCACCGAAGGCGCCAAGCTGCTCCGCGAGTCTCACCCGGACGTGGTGATGACGGATCTCTACATGCCGGGCGGCGGCGGAATGACGCTGCTCGAGACCGTGCGCTCGGACGAGGAGTCCTCGCACACGCCGGTCCTCGTGCTGTCCGGCGCAGCCGATCTGTCCGCGAAGATCCGCGCGTTCGAGAGCGGCGCGTTCGACTTCATGACCAAGCCGGTGGTGGCGGACGAGATCCTCGCCCGCGTGCGCAACGCGGTTCGCCGCGCCCAGGCGCTGCGGCGGGAACGGCAGCTCAAGGGGACGGACGATCTCACCGGCCTCGCGAACCGCCGCGCGCTGCGCACCTACCTCACCGCCGCGATGAAGGACGCCATCTTCCAGGGGCGCCCGCTCACCGTCGCGATGATCGACCAGGACGGCCTCAAGCAGATCAACGACGTCTACGGCCACCACGCGGGAGACGAGGCGATCAAGGCGATCGCCCGGGCGCTCTCGGCGTGCAAGCGCCAGTCGGACTGCGCGGCGCGGCTGGGCGGCGACGAGTTCGCGCTCGTGATGCCGGGGACGGATCGCGAAGGAGCGATCGCGTTCATCCACCGCGTGGAAGAGGAGCTCGCCGGGCACCCGATCGCCGTGGGCGATGTGCTGATTCCGCTCCGCGCGTCCTTCGGGCTCGCGACCGTGGGCGAGGTCACCTGGGACGAGAGCTGGGAAGACCTGATGAAGCGTGCGGACACCGCGCTCTATGACTGCAAGCGGCTCCGCAAGCAGCAGATGAAGCTCGTGTCGTAGCGCGGTTCCGCCACGCACCGCCGTGTGCCCGCAACTATCGGCCGGCAATCTCGCGCTCCGACTCCGCTCAGCACTCGGGCGCAGCCCTTCGACAAGGCCGCCGGACCTACTTCGTCCCCGAAGCCGTCCCGCCCGCCGCGCGGACCTTCGCGACTTCCTCCGCCGTCACGCCCTCGCCGCTGTTTCCGAACGAGTTCCGCACGTAGCTCAGCACGGCCGCGATCTGGTCGTCCTTGAACTGCGTCCCGAGCGGCGGCATCACCTGATTGAACTTGTTCCCGTTCACGACGACCGGGCCCTGCAGCCCATTGATGACGATGCGGATGGACCGCTCCTTGTCCGCCATCAGGAAGTCGCTCTTGGCGAGCGGCGGGAACATGTTCGGCATGCCGGTGCCGTCCGCGCGGTGACAGGCGATGCAGATCGTCGAGAAGATCTTCTGACCTTCCGCGAGCTGCTCAGGCGTCGGCGCCTTCCCCTTCTTCGCCTTGGGAGCAGCGATCGCGTAGCTGGTCAGCGCGGTCGCGGCGAGCGCGGCAGAGAGGACGATTCGGCGCCAGGTCATTGAAGTCTTCGCTCCGGTGGATGTGGCACGCACATGCCTACCAAACCTTGGACGAAACCGCGCGCCGCCTCTTCAAAGTGACGCGAGCAATCGCTGCCAGCCCAGCTCCGACTTGGCGTCCACGATCCGTCCATCCCGGCACGCGGCAACGGCCTCGTTCGCCTCCCACCATCGCGTCCGAGCGCCCTCCTCCAGCGGCGATCCATCCCCCTCCAGCGACCCCTGCTGCAGACCGGTGACGTCCACTGCGGTCAGGTAGATCTTCTCCGACAGAATCCCCGGAGCGACGAAGAACCCCGCTCCGAGGAGCCGCACTTCCGACGGCTCCACCGCAATCCCCGCCTCCTCCTTGACCTCTTCGGAGGCTCTCCGCCGGATACCGTCCTCGCCGGAATCGGTGGGCTCGAGCAGGCCCGCGACGATCTCCTCGACGTGGAGATACGGCTCGGCGTCCGGCAGCGTCGGCGTCTTCTCCTTCCGGAAGTACGCGGCGGGGCGGAGGTTCATCCGTGTCAGAACCTCTAAGCGCTCGCCTGCCCGCCTGTAGATGACCACGGCCACGGCATCCAGCCGGGGGCGATCGATCACGTCCACCCGGTAGACCGGCGACGAGCTCCCATCCGCGCGGCGGTTGCGGCAACGGAGCCTCCGAAGCTGCAGGAAGCCCTCATCGCAGCGGGCGGTGGACGAGAAATCCTCCACCACCTCGATGTCCGTGACGGTGATCTGACGGTCGCTCATTTCGGGGACGCGCTATAGCGCAAGGCCGCTCTCCGGGCAGACATGACGCACCGCCCAGTGAGCAGCCGGTCTCGTTCGCTTGAATGGTGTACCCGACCGTGGCACCTTGGCGCGCCGGCCGAACCCCTTCTTTTCCGGACACTTCGCTTGATTCGTAGACTTCTCACGGCCGCCGTCGTTCTGGCGTCGGCCTCCAGCCTCTCCTGTCTCCCGACCGTCGAAGGTCCGGATCTCAACCTCGCGGGTCAGGAGGTTCGGCTCACGATCCTCCACACCTCGGACATTCACAGCCGCCTCGTGCCGTACGACTTCGCGCCGCTGAAGACCGACGTGGATCTCGGCCTCATCCCCGACGCCGCGCCCTACGGTGGCGCCACCCGCGTCGCCGCGCTGCTCAAGCGCGAGCGCAAGAAGGCTGACCGCGTCCTCCACCTCGACTCCGGTGACGCGTTCCAGGGCGCGCCCATCTTCAACCTCAAGTCCGGCGAGGCCGAGTACAAGTTCCTCTCGCTCATCGGCCTCGACGCCGCGGTGATCGGCAACCACGAGTTCGACGCGGGCGCCGCCAACTTCACGCAGAAGGCGCGCGACTTCGCCGGCTTCCCGGTGATGGCCGCGAACTACATCTGGAACGACTACCGGGAAGGTGACTCCAACCAGACCGCGCTCGTCACGCAGCCGTACTCGCTCTTCAACGTGAAGGGCGTGCGGGTGGGCGTGATCGGGATGGCGAACCTGTCCTCGCTCAACTCGATCGTCGAGGGCGGAAACTCCCTGCAGATCACCCCGCTGGAGCAGAACGAAGCGGCGCGCTCCTACGTGGACCTGCTCAAGCCGGTGACGGATCTCCTGATCGTCGTCAGCCACCTCGGCCTCACCGAGGATCAGGATCTCATCCAGGGCTACGAGGCGTTCTACGAGCAGGGCAAGATCAAGAGCTACCTGAACCGCGCGACCGACCCGTGGCAGATCCTCGAGTACTTCGGCCCGAAGGAAGACGACAAGACCGTCGTGCGCGTGAAGATCCCCGGTGTGTCCGGGCTGGATCTCGTGCTCGGCGGACACCTGCACGTCGTGCTGAACCCGCCGCAGCTCTTGTCGGATCCGTCCGGCCGCAAAGTCGTGCTGAGCCACTCGGGCGCGTTCGCGAAGTACGTGGGCCGGATGGACATGGTCCTCAAGATGCCGCCGAAGGAAGGCGCGGTTGAGGGCGCGGAGATCCTCTCGCACGACTACAAGGTCTTCCCGATCGACAGCGTCTGGTGCGACGACGAGGCGCGCCAGCTCTACAACAGCAAGTTCTGGAACCCGGGCGAGTACCGCGTGGATCCCACCGTGCTCGCGGCGAAGCAGAAGTGCGTGCAGCAGGAGGACACCAACACGCTGCAGCTTCTGACCCCGTACCTCGACGGGCTGGATGTGAACTTCGGCCTGACGCAGATCTTCAGCTACGCCCCGCGCGACGTCTCGCGCCGCAACAACTCAACCGGTGGTGACTCGCCGCTCGGCAACTTCGCCGCGGACTCGATGCGGAAGCGCCAGCGCGTGGACGCTCAGGTGGGCCTCACCAACTCGCTCGGCATCCGCGACAACCTCTACGCGGGCCCCATCACGCAGGAGTCGATGTTCAACGTGTTCCCGTTCGAGAACACGATCAACATCATGTACCTGTCCGGAAGCGAGATGCAGGAGCTCTTCGACTTCATCGCCGAACGCTCCGCCAGCCGCGGCTGCCAGTCGCAGGCGCAGATCTCCGGCGCGACGTTCACGATGGATTGCGCGCAGGTGCAGATCAACGACCTGCGGACCTCCTGCAACACGCAGAAGTCCACCGATCCGGCCGTGAACGGCTCGGACTGCCCCGGCGACAACGAAGCTTTGGGCCACGCCAGGTGGCAGTGTCTGGATGACGTGACGGGCGGCCGCTGCTGGGCGCACCCGGGCATCGGCATCCAGGTGAACGGCCAGGCGCTGGATCCGTTCGGCACGTACAAGATCGCCGTCAACGACTACATCGCCAAGGGCGGCTCCGGCTTCCAGGTGCTGAAGCGCAACACCAGCCGCATCGAGACCGGCATCAGCCTCCGCGACTCGCTGATTGGCTACATGCAGGGCTTCTGCAACTGCAACGATCTGCTCAACGGATCCGAGACCTCCGCCTCTGGCCAGGTGTGCGGCAACATCATCGGTGGCCAGCGCGTCGTCGACGATCAGGCCGTGGCGTTCTGCCAGGGCGCTCGGAAGTTCGAGCTGTTCCTGCAGAAGCCGGTGGGCGACTGCACCTGCCAGGACGTGCTCGAGCACAACGCGCGCAAGTGCAATCGCGATCCTTCGGATGACCTTCGCGACCTGGCGCCATCCTGCGTGGACTCGCCGGACAGGACGCCGGGCCCGGCGCTCGCGCGCTGCTCGTGCTTCGACGCGCTCACCGGCAACACCGACGCGTGCGGCTTCGTCACCGCCGAGACGCGGGCGTTCTGCGAGAACCCCACCAAGATCTCGGTGGCGATTGGCTTTGAAGACGGCCGCATTGGCCGGAGGGTGAAGTGATGCGTAACCGTTCCCTCATGCTGGCGGCGGCGCTGGTCGTCACCGGCTGCGTCACCAAGACGAAATTGGATCCGCTGGAGGGCGTCTCCTCCTTCGTCGTCACCGTCAACGGCGTCTACCAGAAGGGCACGAAGAACCTCGTGCCGGTGGCGACGCCCTGCTCGACCAAGTACGGCGGCGACGACAAGGTGCCTGCGGACGTTCGCGGCACACCGGACTGCCGCTACCAGATCCCGCACGGCGAAGTGGACGTGGAGGTCAAGCTCAACGCGCTCAACACCAAGGGCGACGCCGCTCCGCTGGACGGCACCGTCTCGTTCAAGGCCGTCCCGGGCGATCTGACGTCCGACTACAACTACCGCTACGCGTACATGCAGGGCGGCGAGCTGACCGCGACCACGAGGGCGTCCCACCTCTACGGTGAGGTCCGCGTCTGGGCCGAAGACGCGCCGCCGCCGTACGTGTACGACGCGGGCACCGAGGTGCCGTACACGGTTCAGGACGGGACGCGTCAGCGCACGTACGCGACGGGCGTCTCGCCGGTCATCTACTTCGAGGAGCCGACGCTCGCGAAGATCCAGATCCCGGACGGGTTCGACAACCGGAGCTCTCCGTTCGTGGGCCAGTTCATGACCGTTGGCCGGAACCCCGAGGGAAGCAACGATCCCGGCCTGATTCAGTCCTGTCCGGATCTCGGTCCGGACGGCAAGGCGCAGCCGCAGGATGGCCAGCCGGTCACGATGGTGGTGACGGGCATGGACCCGGGCGGCTTCTTCGTCACGGACCTCACCGCCTGCCGCGTGAAAGAGCAGATCTACGACGGCACCACGCAGCGCGTGCGCGTGTCCGAGCCGGACGGCTATCTGCCCGGCACGTTCGCCTCGCTCTACGTCTACAACTACTCGTTCCCGGACGGGCTCGATCAGGGCGATCTCATCTGGACGCTCTCGGGCTCGGTGCAGGAGTTCACCTCCACCACGCAGCTCACCTTCCCCGCCTGGTCCATCCGCGAGAAGGTCCGCCAGCTCCCGACCGATCAGTGGAACAAGTATCTCGACCAGGTGAAGCCGTACGAGATCAACCACCGGACGTGCGGCATCGACAACCAGCCCGCGCCGTTCCTCACCGACTCGCTCTGCGGCCACTCCAAGTACAACCTGAAGATGGAGAGCCTCGAGTCAGGCCTCGTGAAGATCCGCAACGTGCGCTTCCCCGAGACCTTCGCCAACTGCGACAAGAACGGCGACGGCACGGTCCCGTTCTACTGCGAAGGCAAGCTCCCGGACGGCACCTGGGCGTGGCAGGACTGCGACTTCAACAGCACCACCCCCGGTCCCGACGCCGCGGAGATGCAGTGCAACATCGACTGCGTCATCGGCCAGGGAGACTGGGCGAACAAGCGTTGCTCGGAGAAGTCCACCTACGACGGCTTCGGCCAGTTCGTGGTGGAGATGCAGCCTCCGGGGCCCGCGTCCGCCGGGATGGATCCGACGATGCCGAGCAAGATCTCGGAGATCGTCCTCAGCGGCACCTCCCAGCTCTCGAGCCTGCAGTTCACCGGCTCCGCGGACGTCTCGCTCTTCTGCGAGGCGGATGCGCGCTTCAAGGTGGGTGACGACACGGTCGTGGCGACCGAAGCGGATCAGCCGATCAAGGCCGGCCAGCAGCTGAATCTAAAGCTCGGCGCCGCGGACAGCCGCGTCGCGATGATCGCGTCCGGCACTCCCGCGGCGGGTAGCAAGTGCTACGTGAGCTGGAACCCGCGCGCGAAGATCAACCTCGTCACCCGCGATGCCATCCCGGAGCTGCACCCGGACTGCAGCGTGGACGATCCGAACGGGGACGTCGCGCAGCAGTGCAAGTACACCCTGGGTGCGACGTACGACGTCGTAGGCCACCTGCGGCACCTGCAGCCGGGGCGGCCGCGCTGGGCGATCATTCCTCGGGACGCGGACGACGTCTGCTGCCACCCGGGGCCGGGCCTGCAGTGCCCGAAGCCGTTGAAGGCCTGCCAGTAACGTTTTCGTTTGTAAGGGCCGCACAGGTGGCGTAGCTGCCATCTGGCGTGGGAGGGATGTTCTTGAATCGTCGATTTGCCTTGGGGCTCGTTGCCCTCGCTGGACTTGTGTCGAACGCGGCCTACGCGGGCGACTGGGTGGACACTCGTCTGTCGTTCGCTTTCGCGGATGACAACGTGCTGGCGAAGGAAGGCGAGACCACGCCCTCCAGCCCGAACGCGCGCTTCGGCGCCGGCCAGCAGAACACCCTGTTCTTCGAGAACGTGAACACCAAGTTCTCCGGCTTCGAGACGCTCTCGAACCTGACGCTCTACAAGTCGACGCCCGCGTTCTTCGAGGGGCTGACCACCGAGGCCGCGCTCACGGTGCTCGCGCTGGAGCGTCCGGACGGGACGATCACGCTCAAGGACAACAGCTCCTACGTGAACATCCGCTTCCGCCCGCTCTCGTGGGGCGACAAGGACAACATCACCTTCACCGGCTTCCCGGTCTCCGCGGACCGCTTCCGGTTGGGCTACGCGTACCGCATCACCTGGGGCGGCACGTCCGCGTTCACCCAGCTCGCGTCGGCCTCCGGCGCGCCGGGCGCCAAGCTGCAGCTCAACAAGTCCTTCAACGCGGATCAGGGCTTCTACGTGTTCGTGGGCGCCAAGTCGGCGCTGGTCTTCAACAACATCGAACGCGAGCAGGCCACCAACTACGGCTTCCTCGGCGGCGCCGGCGTGGACGTGCACAAGTGGGTGCGCATCGAGGCCAACGGCGGCTACTTCCAGAAGGGCATCGTGCCGGGCCTGGCGAACTCAGGCATCGAGGCGCCGGTGAATCAGGCGGGCGGTTCGGCGCAGCTGGTGTTCCACATGAACGCGCCCATCGGCACCAGCGTGGATCTGCGGCTGTACCGGAACGATCCCGAGACGTACGAGCGCTTCTTCCGTCCCGAGGTCTACGATCCGGGTGGCCCGCTGGCGTTGGCGGTGTCGCTCGAGGGCAGCTACCTCGTGCAGACGCTGGAGGATCCGGACGTCTTCGGCCGCACTGTCCCGCAGGGCGCGCAGGCGGCGGCGCTCCAGATGAAGTTCAAGAAGAACTACCTGCGCGGAAACGTGATCGGCCTCTACCGCACCGTGTCCTTCATCCAGAATGAAGTGCCGGGCTTCCCGCCGTACAAGGACTTCCCGAACGGCACCGTGCTCCAGCCGGAAATGTTCATCGCGGGAGGCGTCGACTACAACTTCCCGAGGGCGCACTTCACCCCGGGCGTGATCGTCGGCATGCAGCAGCCGGCCGCATTCACCGGGCCGGTCACGCTCGGCGGAGGCAACCCGCCGCCTGCGTTCACCGGCACGCGCACCGTCGTCATGCGCGACGTGAACGTCTACAACATCCTGCCGTCCGGCCAGAAGGCCGAGCCCATCATCTCCGCCAAGGCGACGTTCCGGTGGGATCTCTCGGAGACTGTCGCCGCGATCGGTGAGGTCTATTACACGCGCGACACCAACCGGACCACGTTCAAGGACGACGTGAACGGCGTGCCCGAGCCGACTTTCGAGAAGGCGGACGCGCTCGGGTTCAACACGGTGCTGCAGGCGAGGTTCTAGGCTCCGCGTCGAGCGTTCAGCGAGCTGCGGCGGCTCACCTCGGCAGCAGCCACTTTCCTGAGTAGACGGGCCGCGACCTCGGGTCGGGGCGCTC
>JBJMQN010000473.1:0-2657 GCA_045802665.1 Myxococcaceae bacterium
ATACATTTACGTTCGGCGCGTGCTTTGCTTCACGACCATGCCGACCGTGAGGATTGAGGGGAACGTCCCATCGCTGCTTCAAGCCGTGTTCAAGGAGCTGCGGATCTCGACCGGTGATTCGGGACCGCTGGTCAGGTGCAGCGGCAAGTCGGGCGGCGCGGAGGGAAGTTGGCTCTGGGTCCCGCCGTCGACCGTTAGCAACGAGGCGAAGCAGGCGGCGATCGGGGCGGGCGCGTACGACGTGATCGCGGTTTCGGATCGCGACGCTCGAAGGCGGCTGGTCGCGCGGCTCAAGGAGCTGCTCAATCCCGATCCGGAGCCGCCGCAGACAGAACGCTTCGTCGCGAACAGCGATGCGGCGAAGCGTGTGCTCAGGCAGCTGTTCCTCGCCGCGAAGACCGCGCAACCGGTGTTGCTGACGGGCGAGACGGGAACGGGCAAAGAAGTGTCCGCGCGCCTTCTCCACGAGTGGTCGCCCAGGCGCATAGGTCCCTTCGTGCCGATCAACTGCGCGGCGATTCCGAACGAGCTCATGGAGGGCGAGCTGTTCGGCTACGCGAAGGGCGCGTTCTCGGGAGCATTGAAGAGCTTCCCCGGTCAGATCATGGCGGCGACAGGCGGCACCGTGTTCCTGGACGAGATCGACGACACGCCCTACCCGCTCCAGGTGAAGCTCCTTCGAGTGCTGGAGGATCACGTCGTCACTCGCCTCGGCGAATCCGATCCGCAGAAGGTGGACTTCCGGATCCTCGCGGCGACGAATCGCGATCTGCACGCGCTGATCGAACAGGGCGCGTTCGGAGCAGATCTGTATGAGCGGCTCGCGATCGTGTCGGTGCATCTCCCTCCGCTGCGAGAGCGACAGGAGGATCTGCCGTTCCTCGTCGATCACTTCATCAAGCGGTTCTATCGGGAGGAGCCCGCCGCGAAGGAGAAGGAGCCGATCGAAGCGGTCAGCGACGACGCGCACTGGGCGATGAAGAACTACGAGTGGCCTGGGAACATCCGCGAGCTGCGCAACGTGTTGTTCGAAGCGCTCGTGTACAAGCGGCGTGGGCGGGAGCTGCTGCTGTCGGATCTGCCGCGCCGCGTGCTGAAGAAGGAGCGCGTCACTGCCTCTGTGACGAGCGCCGGTTCCGTGCGGCAGGCGATCGAGGCGGGACGGTTCAATCTGAACGACGAGGTCGAAGCGTTGGAGCGCGCTGCGATCACGGCCGCGTTGGAGCTGAGCGCAGGGAACGCCGCGAAGGCGGCCTCGCTCCTCGGTGAAGTGGGACGCGGCGCAGCGAACGATCCGGGAAGCACTTTGCGCGCGATGATGAGACGGCTGGGGATCAGGCGCGGGACGGCGAAACGCAGGGCGACGTAACCGCCCGCTACACCCTCACGCCGCCATCGATCCACAGCGCGAGGAACAACCCGCTCAGGTACACGAGCGAGAGCAGGAACAGCTGCTTCGCCCAGACGTGGCCGGCGTTCTTCACGATTCCGTAGACCGCTTCCGCGAGCAGCGCCGCGCCGAGGACCACGGCTGCGATCAGATAGAGCATTCCCGCCGCGTGGACCACGTACAGCGCAATCGACGCAGCGATCAGCGGGACGATGTACCCAACCGCCTGCCACCTCGCGACGGCATCGCCCTTCACCAGCGGGACCGACTTGAGCCCCGCCGCCGCGTACTCCTCTTTGCGGAACAGCGCGATCGCGAGGAAGTGCGGCAGCTGCCAGAAGAAGAGCACCGCGAAGAGGATCAACCCCGCCGCGCCCACCGAGCCGGTCTTCGCCGTCCAGCCCATCAGCGGCGGCAAGGCTCCCGGCAGCGCGCCCATCAGCATCGCGTGGTGACTGCGCGCCTTCAGCGGCGTGTACATCAGCACGTACGAGAAGAACGCCAGCGCAGCGAGCGCCGCGGTCAGGAGGTTCGCGGAGAAGTAGAGCGCCGGAATGCACACGGCGGCTATTGCGATCCCGAACCACAGCGCGACAGCGGGCTCCATTCGTCCGGCCGGAAGCGGCCTCGACGCGGTCCTCGGCATGAAGCGATCCGAGTCGCGCTCCATGTACTCATTCAGCGCGTTCGCCGCGCCGACGACGCCCGCCGTCGCGAGCAGCGTCACGAACACGCGCGTGACGCTCATGCTGCCGGGCGCGAGGTAGATGCCACCTGCGGTGGTGAAGAGCACCAGCGAGGAGAGCCGCGGCTTGGTCAGCGCGAGCAGATCAGAAGCTACCGAAGGCATCGACGTGGGCTGTGCGCTGGCAGAGGCGAACTTCACGGGGGCACCCCATACGGCGTGGGCGACCCCCAGCGCAAGAAGCGCAGGCGATTTCGGTCGGAAACCGCCTACCCGCGCACATCAGCGGGTCTGAAGCGCCGCGACCTGCTCGACCGGCGACCGCGGAGGAGCTACCGCACCAGCTTCTGCGCTTCGGCGGCGTAGCGGCCCTTGGGCTCCAGCTCGAGGTACTTCTTCGCGACATCGCCCGCCCCGGCCATCTTCTTCTTGTCCCCTGAGTTGGCGAGGAAGCGCGCGTAATAGAAGTACGGTTCGGCGACGGTCGCGTCAGCGTTCAGCGCCCTCTGGTACGCGTCCTCCGCCTTCGCCCTGTCCCCCTTCTCTTCGTAGGCGCGGCCCTCTTCACCCAGCGTCTCGGCG
>JBJMQN010000474.1:0-10970 GCA_045802665.1 Myxococcaceae bacterium
ACTTCCACGGCGGGCATCCTGCCCTCGCCATCGGTCGCTTGCAGATCTTTCGTACAAGGCGACCAGCCGAACGGGCGCACAGTCCCGCCACCGCACTCACAGACGTCAGAACAGGCCGATGCTGAAGTGCAGGTTCACTGTCGGCTCGTTGACCGTGTTGTCCGGCGCGAGGTTGAAGCCGATGTCGAACGCGAGCGGCCCAATCGGCGTCACGTACCGGATGCCGGTGCCCGCCACGTAGCGAAGCTCCAGCGGCGTGTAGAGAGACTGCTGCAGCCAGAGGTTTCCCGCCTCGAAGAAGATCCCCGTGTCGAGCGAAGGAAACGCCGGCAACGGAAACCGCAGCTCGGTCTTGTAGAGCGTGAAGAGCTCGCCGCCTTCTGACGGAACTTCGCGGCCGGTCTGAAGCACGAACGCCGCGTCGGTGCAGCCGCCGGGATTGGCGAGCGCCGCGCACGCGTCGCGCTCTTCCTTCAAAGTGCGGCGCCGATCCGCGGGCAGCACGCCGTCCTCGCGGAAGCCTCGCAGCGAGGAGCCACCGCCGAGGAAGAAGCGCTTCGGGGCGATCGTGGCTGAGTTTGGATCGAGCAGGAAGAACTTGCCGCCTCGCGCGGAGAGCGCCAGGACTACGCGCCTCGCAATGGGCACGTAGCCGCTGATGCCGCCGTAGACCTTGAGCGTGAAGACGTTGAAGTCGCTGACGCCGTTGCCCGCGCGAAGCACGCCGCCGAGATCGTGCGTGAGCTCGCTGGTCGCGTTCAGGAGCACGCCGCTCGTGGGGTTCGCCGGATCGTCGCGGAAGTCCAGGGTGACGGACGGCCTCAACGTCTGCAGCGCCACCGAACCGATCGGAAAACGGAGCCGCTCCTCATTCGCGCGCGAGAGCGACGTGAGCAGGAACGTGAGGCCCGGCGCCGCGTCGACGGAGGTGTATTCGGTTTCCGATTGGAGCGAGAGATCCAGCCAGCGCCTCGCTGCCCAATCGCCGCCCACCGAGCCCGCGAAGCGCGTGAACTGATAGGTCGGGCGGAACTCGCGCTCGCCGATGATGTCCGCTCGCACGCTGACGGCGTCCGGGAGAGGTCCCAATCCGCGCGGCGCCACGATCGCTGCGTTGCCCCGCCCGCCGAGGCCGTCGATGCCCTGCACCTCCTGCGGATCCACGAGCCCCGAGAACGCCTGGATGCTGGCGCCCACGTAGTTCACCTTCGCCCGGGCGGTCATGTTGAGGCCGAGGCCGGCGACGTTGGTGTAGTTCACCGTCGCGATGATTCGCGGCCCGTCCACGAGGAAGTAGCCGCCCGCCACGTCGCCATCGAGCTTCGGCCGTTCGGTGACGTTGACCTCGATGTCCTTCACCGGATCCGCGAGGTCCGGATTCAGCAGGCTCACGTTCACGCTCTTGAAGATGCCGAGCAGCACCAGCGCTCGCTGGCTCTCGAACAGCGCCTCCGGATCCAGCAGATCGCCTTCGTGGATCCGCAGCGCGTCCGTGACGACGTTCCGCCTGGTGCGCTGCAGGCCCACCGGGATCACTTTTCCGACGTGCACCTGCGGCCCGGACTCGACCATCAAGGTGATGTCCGCCGCCGTCCCGTCCTGCGTCACCCGGATGTCCGGATCGACGCGCGCGAAGATGTAGCCGCGGCGGCCGAGCACGTGGAAGAGATCCGCTCGCGCCTTGTCCACCTGAGAGAGCGCCAGCGGCTCGCCCTCTTTGAGCTGCACTGCCTCCTTCGTCGCGACGTCTGCCGGCACGCCGGAGAAGCTGACCTCGCGGATGATGGTCTGCGGTCCCTCCACGATGTCGAAGCGCACGGTCGCGGACTCCGCATCGACGTCCTGGCTCATCTGGCCCAGATGCACGGTCGCCTTCAGAAAACCTCGCTCGTGGTACAGCCCCTCCATCGATTGCGCGGCGTCCTGGTACGCGCGATCCACGAACACCGTCGCGGGGTCCGGCTCAGGCGTGTCCGGCGCGGCGTTGGTCTCCTCCCTGCCCTCGAGCTCCAGCGGATCCTCGATGATGGGGATGCTCTGCTCGGGGATGGGAGAGGTCGCGCGAATGGCGTCCGTCAAGAGCTCCCGCAGCTGCGAGGTCTGCACCCGCGCGTTGCCTGAGAACACGACCTCGCGCACTCGGAGCGGACGGCCCTCGTCGATGTCGAACGCGAGGATCGCGCGGTTGTACGTGGGGCTCGGCGTCTCGTTCGGCGTCACGCGCACGTCGTAGTAGCCGCGGTACCGGTAGAAGTTCTCCAGCCGCCGAGCGAGCCGACCCATCAGCGCCGCGTCCATCGTCTCGGTTCCGTCGTAGCGGAGCAGCGCCCTCAGGACGGAGGCCGGGATGTTGCGGTTGCCGTGGAAGTGAAAGGTGTACTCCGGCCCCGCGAACACCGGCAGCGCGAGCGACGCGGTCTGATCCGCGCTGCGCGAGATCACCGGGTCACCGATCCGCGCTCGGTAGTACCGGTTCTCGCGGTACACGTTCTTGAGCCTGTCGGTGCCTTCGCTCAGCTTCGCCTGATCCAGCACGTCGCCCACGTTCAGCCCGAGCTCCTGGAGAATCCGCGGCAGCGGCAGCCCCGGCGCGCCGGTGATCGAGATCGACGAGACGCGCGTCGCAGGTCCCGAATCCACGGTGAGCGTGATCTCCACGTCGTTGCCCACCTCGCTGAGCTGCGCGCTGACGTTCGCGTTGAAGTAGCCGCGCTGGTGATACGCCTCGGTGATCGCCTGCACCGCCGCGTCCAGCTTCTCCGGGTAGTACTCCTCGGTGAGGCCGGACTTCGCGCGGATCTCCGCCTCGGAGAGCACGCCCTCGCCGTCCACGTTCACCGCGACGATCTTCCGCGTGGGCGTGAGCTCGAAGATGACCAACACGCCGCCGGGGACATCCTGCAAGCGCGCGACCGCATCCGAGAACCTGCCCGTCGCGAAGAGGCGCTCCAGACTTCTTCGCACCGCCCGCTTCGAGAGCGCCTGCCCCGGCCGCACTGCCACGAGCTGCGGAAGATCAGGTGAGTTGAAGCCCTGCGGAAGATGCAGCTCCACGCTCTTCACGGTCGGAGCGCTGGATTGAGGATCCTGCGCCCGGGCCGCGGAGGTCGCGACCACGAACGCAAGCGCGAGGGCTACTCGACTTCCCATCGAAGCTTGAGCTCGAGGCCGAGGTTGCCGAAGGAGTAGTCGCTGACCTCGTTGTCCCACTGTGCCTGCGCGGAGAGACGGTTGTCGAAACGGTATTCGGCCGCGGCGTGCGTACCTCGGCCGGACACCGGCTGCGTCATATTGAGCTTTAGCTGCTCCGTCAGGAACTTCGACTCCAATTGCGCCGTCGGCTCAACCAGACCTGTAGCGTCGTTGTAGGTCGTGGACAGGTGGAAGGACATGTCCCGGAACACCTGATTCTTGGGCAGAAAGCGCTGCACCTGCTGCCCGAGCCCGGACGCCGTGAAGAACGCCTCTGCCGCGAGCCCCGCGCCCGCGCCCGCCGCGCCCGTCCCGCGATCGCGTGAGATCACGCCGAGCGTGAGCAGCGACAGGATGTCCGCCTCGGAGAGCGCAGGCTCCGACGAGAGAATGATATTCGGCGACGCCGGCCGGCCGAACGCGTGCAACTTCACGAGGAACTCGCGCACCTGCGTCTCCGCGCGCAGCTCGAAGTTCGGGTCGATGTTCCTCTTGTCCTTGAACTCGAGCAGGCCCTGCGTGATTTGAAACCGGTTGTTCCGGTAGAACGCCTCGCTGCCCTCCGCCGTCTCGATGGTGCCCACGAGCCCCGGATGGAGGTTGGTTCCCGTGAGGGTCAGCTTCCCCGAGCCGGTGGTCAGCCTGGCGCGCGCGAGGTCGTTGTCCACGCGCACATCCCCATCCGCGAAGATGTCCACGTTCAGGTGGAGCCACTCCTTCGGCTTCTCCAGCGTCGTCCCGCCGATGGACGGACCCTTCCGCGCTTCAGCGAGCACCGACTGCAGATCGAGCTGCTGGTCGTAGCGGAGCTTCACGAGGTGCAGGCCGCCGGTCAGCGTGAGCGAGTCGGGCCTGCCGTACAGGAGCAGCTCGCCGGTGGTCGTGATCGGCAGGTATTCCTTCGGGCTGAACGCAACTTCGTCCAACTCGACGCCGACCTGCGCCTCTTTGAGCTTGAACTTGTCGAGCCGGATGTCGCCGTGCACCGTGACCCGGCCGTTGTTCACCACGCCGTAGAGGTCCTGGACGAGCACACGCGCCTCGGAGAAGTCGATCTTCCCGTTCACGCCGCGAACGTTGATGGCCTGGTCACGCACCGTCAGCCGCGCGTCCTGCACCAGCGCGCTGCCCACGATGGACGGCGCCTTCATCGAACCCGTCGCCGCCGCGGTCAGCTCCACCTTGCCGCCGGTGCGTTCGAAGTAGCTGGTGAAGGACTCGACGAGCCGCATGTCGAAGGTCCCGCGCAGCTTCATGTCCATGTTCGTAGGACCCGCCCAGCCCGCCGCGGACAGTTCGGTGTTGGGCCCTTTGAACGAGAAGGCGTCCACGTCCAGCTTGCCGTGGTTGTAGGTGAGGATGATCGGCCCGTCGTTCTGGCCCGAGAAGTCCGCGCGAGAGAGCGTCAGCTTGTCGATCTGCGCGGAGGCATCCAGTGAGTCCTCTTCGTTGATGCTGCCGCGAGCGGTGAACGTCCCGGAGAGCGCGCCCGAGAGCCCCTGCGCAACCGCCGTCGCGGGGAGCAGCGGCTTTATCTCCGGGAGCGAGAGCGTGAGCTGGCCCTGATACGGGAACGGCTCCTTCAGCCGCATCTTCGAGAACAGCCGCGCGTCGTCGAACGGCTTGCCCCAGACCTGAAGGTCCTTGCCCTGGATGCGCCCCTCCAGATGCATGGCGCCCACGTTCTTCTCGCCGATCTCGATCTTCGGCGACGTGAGGTACGCGGAGACGACGGGCGTGGTGCTGTCTCCCTCCACCTTGCCCACCATGGTGAGCGTCCCCGCGATGCCGCCCTTCGTCGCCTGCTCCCGCCCCACCACCTCCGCGAGCGAGTAGTTCTCAAGCTTGAAGCGGTAGTCCAACGGCCCCTCGAACAGGAATGTGCCGTCCGCGTGCGTCGTGCCCAACGCGCCCTTCAGCGTCGTGGGCTCGAGCCGGATCCCCTGCCCGTCGAAGAGCGTGAGCTGCAGATGCCCATCGCCCACCGGCCGGTCGTAATAGGTCATCTTCGCCACATCGAGCGCGATGTTCCCGGCGAGCTTCTCCACCGGGCAGTCGATGTCCACCTTCGCTGACGTCACCTCGCCCGCGAGCGTGCCCTGGAAGATCGAGATCGAATCGTTCATCGGGGCGATCAGATCGATCAGATCCTCCACGCGGCCCTTCGCGGTGACGTGTCCGGTGGCGTGCATCCCCTTCTTCTTGTCCCCGAACGCGAGCGCGCCACTCCCCGAGAACGGCGTGCGTCCCTTCTGGCCGGAGAGCCCGGGGAAGCTGAGGACCTTGTCCGCGTATTCGAGCCGCCCCTGCACGACGCCCAGCGAGAAGTCCCAGAAGTCGAAGTCGCGCATGTTCACCAGCGCGCCCACCTTCACGTCCGAGTAAGGGCCTTCAACTTCGAAGCTCGCGGAGCCTTTGCCCGCCATGTGGATCCCGGCGATCTGCCCGAAGTCGGAGAGATCCATCTGCTCGCTGCTGCCCTTGATGGAGAGCCCGCGCGCCTGTTCGTAGTGGAGCGTGACGTCCGCATGCAGCGACGTCTTCGGCGTGGACGCTTCGATCCCGGAGAGCTCCACGCGATCCGGCAGCACGCGCAGGTTCGTCGTCACGTGCGCGGCGGGAAACGCGAGGAGATCTTTTCCGCTCTTCGGCGGCGCGTCGTACGGCCTCGTCGCGAGGAGAAACTTCTGCGCCTTGATGTCCGCTTCGCCCGCGAGCTCCAGTGGGTGCAGCTTGCCGGTGATCTGTCCGTGCCCCGCGGCGAGGAAGTCCACCCACGCGCCGGTGAGCCCCACGCGCTCCAGCACGTGCGCGAGCGACACCCCTTCGATGTCCGCCTTCGCCTGCAGCGGCAGGCCCGGGATGAGCTGCACCGCGCCGGACGCCTTCACCACGCCGCTGCCCACCGGCACCGAGAGCGAGTTCACCGTCACGTTGCGGCCCGCGTACGAGAGCTGCGCGCGGAAATCGCCCGGGACGAACTTGTCGATCTTCACGTCGCTGCCGGCGACCTCCAGCGAAGCGATCGGCTCGGCGATCTTTCCGGAGAGCGAGAGCCTCGACCAGATGTGCCCTTCGGTGGGCTGCGGCAGTGAGACGACCTTCGAGAGCGACCGGAGCGGCAGGAACAGCTGCGCCTCCAGCGAGAGGTTGGGATCGCACAGCTCCTCCACCCGGCCGGTCCAGTTCACGGTGACGTCGTCGATGCCGACTTCCGCGCGGCTGAACTCGATCTGTTCGTCGTCCGCGGAGAAGTTGCCCTGCAGCACCAGCCGCGTGAGCGCGAGATCCTGCGCCTTGCCGCCTAAGTGAACGAGCCCGTCCTTCGCTTCGATCTCGAACTCGGCGACGCCGCGCCGCAGCGTCCACCGCACGTCGAGCCGCGAGACCTCCACGCGCTTGTCGTCAGGGAGCAGCAGCGTGACGGAGGCGTCTTTGAGCGCGAGCTGATCGATCTCCACCCGCCGCGCAGGATCCAGCGAGCACTTCGCCCCGTCCCCTGTCTTCGGCTTCGGGTTGCGCAGATCGATCACGACCTTCGGCTTCTGCGCCGCGACGCGGTTCAGCTCCACCGTGCGGAAGAACGGATGAATCCCCGCGAGCGCCACCTCCGCCCGCTCCGCACTGAGCAGCGGCGGCGCGTCCTTCGGCGCCTCGCGGGGACGGACCACGATGTCTTTGGCGATCACGGACTGGGTGAGCGGATCGATCTCACACGCGCCGATCTGAACGTCCGCGTTCAGCGCATCCGGCAGCTTCGTCCGCGCGAGCTCGCACGCCTTATCCCAGGCGTACTGAGTCCTGAGGAACCAGACGGTCCCTCCAACGCACAGCAAGGCGCAGAGGAGGACGAGCCTCCTGCGCCGCTTTCGCGGATCCCCACTCATTCAGTTTGAAAAGGCCTACAGCTTACCGAGGCCTTCCAGATACCTGTCGATTTCGGCCAGGTCGATTTTCCCGGACGAACGAGGGGCCGGAGGATTCATTCCGGGTGTAGGGGCAGGTCGGGGGGCGTGCGACGCAGAACCATTGAGTGGCTGCTCGGCCACCGCCTTGCGGCCAAGTCCCAGGTTCTCGCCAATCTGATCGATCAGCTCGCCAGAGATCATCTCACTGCGCGCGAGGAACGCCTCGAACAGGGCGTTGTCGCAGATCGTATTGATGAGGCGCGGCGAGCCGCCCGAGTACTTGTGCACGCCCTCCAGCGCTTCCTGCGCGAACGGCAGGCGCGGACAGCCGGCGAGGCGGAGGCGGTGCTTGATGTACTCGGCGGTGGAGTCGACGTTGAAGGGCTCGAGCTTGTAGCGGAGCGCCACGCGCTGGGCCAACGGCGGATCCAGCTTCAGATTTTTTTCGATCTCCGGCAGGCCGAAGAATACGAACGAGATGAGCTTGCGCTCGGGGACCTCCAGGTTCAGCAGCCCCCGGAACTCCTCCATGATCTCGCGCGTCTCGAGCATCTGCGCTTCGTCGATCAGGACGACGGCCTTCTTGCCGGACTCGTAGATCTGAATGAGCCGCTGGTAGAGCTGGCTGAGCAGCGCGAGCTTGTCCTGCGCCGGGCTCTCCACGCCGAGCTGCAGCGCGATCCGCTTGAGCAGCCAGTTCGCGGTGATGCCGGAGTGAATGATGACGAGCAGCGCCGCCTCGTACTCATTCTCCGGAAGCGAATCGAGCAGCCGCCGCGCGAGCGTGGTCTTTCCCGCGCCAATGTCGCCGACGAGGATCGCCAGGCCCTTCATGTTGTTCACGGCGTACATGAGCCGCGTGAGCGCCGCCGAGTGCTGCGACGAGTTGTAATAGAAGCGGCTGACCGGGGCGTTGCTGAATGGCTCCGTCGTCAGCTCGTAGAAGTCCAGGTAGGTCACACGTAGCCTACCTTGCGAGACTTGCCGGCGGCCGTCGCTTCAGGCGCGACCGCAGACGTGCCGCCCTTGGGGCCGCTGCCGCCGGGCTTGTTCCCACCACCGTGGCCGTTCCCATTGGCGCCGTTCGGGCCGTTCGGAGGCGGCTTGCCCGCGGATCCGGGCGTGACGGGATCCGGCTCCGGCTTGGTAGAACCGGACAACCGCGTGACGATCGCAGCCACGTCGCGGTACTTCGGATCCAGCTTCTGCACGGCGAGGAAGTGGAACAGCGCCTTGCCGAGGCTCCCGGCCTGCTCGTGCGCGGTGCCGAGCTCGTAGAGCAGCGCCTTCTGCACTTCGCCGCCCGCGTGCTCGGTGCCCAGCGCCTGCTTGAAGGACTCCACCGCCTTCAGCGGCTCGCCCTTCTCCTTCTGCAGCGTGCCGATCATCGTGAGGCAGTCCACTTCCTTCTTCTTGCCGAGGCAGCCCTCGCGCGAGACGGTGAACTCGCCGATCGCGTCGTCCAGCAGGCCCATCTCGCGGTAGGCGATGCCGAGGTCGTAGTGCGTCTCCACGTCCTCCGGCTTCACGACCTTCTGCAGGCCCTTCTTGAACTCGCTGAACACCTGATCGACGGAGATCTGGAAGTCGTCTCCAGAGGCCTCGGGCGCGGCCTCTTCCGGCGGCGCTTCTTCACCGAGCTCGCCGAGCTCATCCGCGAGCTCCGCGGCGAGATCGAACGCGTCCTTCTCTCCGCCTTCCGCAGCGACCGCCGCGGCCTCTTCCGGCGCGACCGGCTCCACGGACGGAGGCTGAACTTCCTCCGCCGGAGGCTCCTCGGCGGCCTGCGCTCCGCCGCCGCCTGCGGCCTCCATCTCCTCGAGCCGCGCCATCAGCTCGGTGCCGCGGGCGTTCCCCGGGTACGCGATGAGGACGGTCTCGATGATCTCGCGCGCCTCTTCGGTCAGCCCCTGATCGAGGAAGAACTGCGCTTCGTCGCACTCCTCGCTCGCCGGATCCGCTTCGTCCGGAGCGGCGACGGACTCTTCAGCCGCGGGCTCGTCGTCCACCAGCGCGGGTGCGCCAGCGTCGGTCGTCTCCGGCGCGTACTCCTCGGCCTGCGGCGCCGAGAAGTCCTCCGCCTGCTGAAACTCACCGGTCTGAGGCTCTTCGTCGAGCACGGGCGGCAGGTGCTGCTGCTGCTCGAGCTGGTACGCCTCGACGTTGGGGCGGTGACCCACTTCGGTGCGCGGCTCGAAGTCGTCGAACGGCACCGACTCCGGCACCATGTTCTCGTTGGTCGCGGGCTCTTCCGTCTCCACGACCTCCGCTTCGTCGTCCGCGAGCGCCGCCTCTTCGACGACCATCTCGCCTGACTGCGGCTCGAGCTCCGCCTGGTCGTCTTCGGCGGTGACCATCGGCTCGTCGGTGACGAGCTGCTCGTCCTCGTCCGCCGCGATCATCTCCGGTTCGGCGACGACCTCTTCTTCCGGCTGAACGTCGAGATCGTCCACCGTCTGGCCGGCGAGCGCGTCCTCCGGCGCATCCGCGACGATGACCTCTTCGTCCGCGGAGTCGACGAGGATCGCATCTTCCGGAACCTCGGCGTGGACCTCCTGCGCCGGCGCCGGGCCGCCCGCCCCCGGACGAAGGACCGACAGGAACGCCGAGACTTCCGGGTGGCCGGGCTGCTGCTGCAGAAGGGTCGCGAGGTACGGCTGCGCGCGCTGCACGTCCGCTCGCCGCGTGCAGAGGCGCAGCACGTTGAGGAGCTGCTCGAACGCCTGCGCCTGGTTATTTGCCGCGACGTAGATGTGGTACGCCTTCTCGTGCGCGTCGAGGTTCTCCGGATCGACTCCGAAGACCTTCCGCAGGTGCTCCAGCGCTTTGTCGTGGAGCCCGTACTTCACGTAGACGTCGGTCTCGGTGAGGAGCTTCGCGAGCTGCGGATTCGCACCGGCAGGACGCGAGGGCGCGGCGACTCCGGGGGGCGGAGCGGATTGCGCTTGCTGCGCCGCGGAGGGTTGCGCGCTGGACTGCTGCGCTGACTGCGACGGCTGCTGCTGCTGCTGAGCTTGCCGCTGCGGTTGCGCGGGAGCCTGTGCGGCGGCGGCGGGACGCGAGGACTGCTTGCGCGCCATCACGTCCGGATCGTTCGGGTCGAGCTGCTCGACCTTCGTCCAGATCTTGTTCGCCTCGTCGTTGCGGCCCTTGTCCGAATAGACCTTCGCGAGCTCCTTGTAGACGCTCACGGTCTTGCTGCTCTGCCCGAGGCCCTGGAACGCCTGCGCGAGCAGGTTCAGCGTATCGATGTCGCGCGGATCCGCCTTGAACGCGACCTGCAGCTTCGCGAGCGCGCGCTTGTGGTCCTGCCGGGCGACGTAAGCGTTCGCGAGCTCCTTGCTGAGGACGAGATCATCCGGCTGCAGCGCCGAGAGCCGCTCAGCGACGCGCAGATAGTCGTCGGTGCGGTTGTTGCGCTTGAGGTACTCGGCCGCGCGCTTGAACTCGAGCGCCGCGTCCTTGTCCATCTTCTCCCGCGCGTACAGCTCCGCGAGCTTGATCCGGGACGCGACGTTGTCCGGATCCAGGTCCACCATCTTCTTCAAGGTGTCGAGTGACGCCTTGATGTCGCCAGCCTTGTCGTAGTGATTCGCGACGAGCTGGTAGTAGGCCATCGCCTCGCTCATGAGCTGCAGCTGCTGGTGCAGCTCCGCGAGCTTGAGGTTGACCTCGATGAGTCCCGGATTGAGCTTGAGGACCTGCTTGTAGAGAGCGACAGCCTTCAGGAAGAAGCCGTCGGACGAATAGCTCTCGGCGACCTTGATGAAGTACTGCGCGGCCTGGGCGTTGTCGTTCTTCTTCTGAAACAGCTCGCCCATCTTCTGGAGCACCCGGACGTCTTTCGGGTCTGCTTCCAGAACCTTCTGG
>JBJMQN010000475.1:0-11578 GCA_045802665.1 Myxococcaceae bacterium
CCCATCCACTCCGCCACGTTCTTCTGCACCGGGAAGATGCCCTGCATCGTCGTGTCCATCGCGATGTCCGCCGCGTTCTTCGCGAAGAGCGTGACGCCGCGCTTCATGAGCCGGTCCTTGGCGGACTGGCTGTTCAGCTTCATCTCGCCGATGACCCACTTCACGTCGTCCAGCTCGATGAGCTTCGTCTTCCGGTACGTCGGTACCAGCGAGCTCGCGTAGCTGTCGCCGGTGAGCAGCTGCGTCGTCGTCGAGACGTGAAGGACCTTGGCTTTGAACTGCTCGAACGCTCGCGGCGGGATGCCGTACTCGGGCGAGGGCTCATCCAGAAGCGTCTCCAGCTGCTTGTCGCCGGCGGTCCGGTCCGAGAACTTGAGCCCGTGCGCGAGCTCGGTGGTGAGCGCGCCGTGGGTCAGCAGAAAACCCAGCGCGTGCTTCTTGCTGTTGGCGTCGTTGGTGGGCGGCAGCTTCACGAAGTCCCAGTAGCGCTGCCGGATGAGCTCGGTGGACATCGTGTAGTCGTAGAGCGAGGCCCACGCCGAGAGGAGGATCTGCTTCTGCTCGGGGGAGTAGGCCTGCGTGCCCTTCTGATGAAACAGCCCCTGCTGCTGATCGAGCTGCTCCTGCACGCGCCGAAGCCCGTTCGCATACCGGTGGAGCGCGGCGAGATCCCGCTTCGCCTGCTCGACGAACGCGTCGTCGGACAGCGAGTAGACGCCCGCCTTCGGAACTTCAGGCGGCGGGGTGGGCGCGGCGGCAAGCCAGAGCGAGACGGTGAGAGACAGGATCATGGCGGGCGGGAACATACCCGCTCGCTGGGTCTGCGAGGGAGGCGGCACGGCGGGCAGGCAACCGGGCGCCCAAGGGTGCCGACTGCGCCGATGGATCCCACCTTTCAAACAGAACTGACCCCTTAGAGAGGATGGACCGCATGGCATTCGGAATGGGTGAGGATCCCCGCAAGTCGCCGATGGCGCTGCTTGAGGGCGTGCAGTACCCCGCGTCGAAGGCGGATCTCCTCGCGGTGGTGGAAGAGGGTGAGGCGCCCGCCGAGGTGATCAACCTGATCATGAGCCTGCCGAGAGACGAGTACCTGTCGCAGGAAGAGGTGCTGCGAGATCTCGCGGAGGCCGGCCGCCGCTTCGGCATGAGCAACCAGCGAGCGGATGACGATGGCGCCAACCGCGACCGCCGCAACATCGGACGCGATGCAGTGGAAGATGCGCCGGAGGGAATGACGCGGCATCCGTGACGGGTCGTCGAGCGTTCAGCGTCGAGTGTCGAGCGGCGCGCTCGGGGAGCGGCTGGTGTCGGCGGCGGCTTCGTCGCGGGCGCTCGACCTGTGCTCACTCACTTCGGACAGGCGGCGCCCGTCGGCGTTAGAACGGGCGCCGTGATTCGTTCTCTCTGTGTGTCGCTCGCGGTGATCTGCTTCGTCGGCTGCAAGTCCGGTCCGACAGTGAATCCCGGACCCACGTTCGCCGTCTTTCCCGCAGCACCGGGGGAGCGCGTGCAGCTTGGATTTTCTCCTCCCATCGGCAAGACGCTCACCGAGCACTCCGTCACCGACCGGCGCGACACGCCGTACGTGAACGGCAAGGCGGGGTCCGAGGTGGCGGCGACGGTGGAGCTCACGCTTGCTTCGTCGTGGACGGCTGATGGATCGAGCTTCGCGCTGTCTCAGACGGTGAAGTCGCTGAAAGCCACGCAGGGCGGGAAGGCTGTCGATGATCCGCTCGCGCAGCTCATCACGCACTTTCCGGTGAAGGTCGGCATCGCGTCCGATGGGACGTTCCTGAAGCTGCTCAATCCGGATGACGCTCGCAAAGCGGTCTCGGAGTCGTTCACGAATCCGGATGAAGCCGCCGAGGTGATGACGTTCTTCACTCCGGACGCGATCGAAGATCAGGCGAGGATTGAGTGGGAGCAGAAGTACGGCGACCTGTTCGGCAAGCCGCTCGATCCCGCGAAGCCGAGCTACACGGTGGATGGCACAGCCATCGGCGAGACTCCGGTGCTCTACGTCATCGAACGCAGCTACGTCGGCACCGCGAAGACGCCCTACGGCGAAGCGGTGGTGCTGGACCTCAAGTGCGTGCAGAAGCCCGAGGAGGCGAAGGACCGCGCGGCGTACGAGGAGTTGATTGCTGCACGCGGCAAACCGGCCCTGGAGCCAACGGCGAGCTGCGAAGGTCGACAGGTCATCGCTCGGTCGCCGTTCGTGCCCGTTTCGCTGCGGCTGGTGGTGAAATCGAAGCCGAAAGATGCAGCCGGCGCGATTGTGGGCGAGTCCGTCCTCACGCGCGCGACGGAAGCGGAGGCGCTCAAATGAAGAACAACGCGAACCTGATCGATTCACAGGCCGGCATCGCGGAGATCATCCAGAGCAGCAAGCGCGTGGCGGTGCTCGGCATCAAGACGGAAGAGCAGGCCGGCCAGCCCGCGTTCTACGTCCCCGAGTATCTGAAGGGCGCCGGCGTCGAGGTCATCCCGGTGCCGGTCTACTACCCGGACGTGAAGACCATCCTCGGCAGCAAGGTCTACCGGAAGGTCGCGGACGTGCCCGGCGAGATCGACATCCTGGACGTGTTTCGCAGGCCGAACGACATCCCTCAGCACGTGGAGGACATCCTCCAGAAGAAGCCGAAGGTCGTCTGGTTCCAGTCCGGAATCCGCAACGACGAGGTCGCGGAGAAGCTCGCAGCCGCCGGGATCAAGGTCGTGCAGGACCGCTGCCTGATGGTGGAGCACCGGCGGCACCGGAAGTAATCGCCGCCGAGCGCAATGCCGCAACGACGGCAACACGCTGGACGCGCAGATCCCGCCTCAGTCAGCTCCGACAGTTGTCGGCTGAAGCAGGCACCCGGCGTCCAGTCCACTCACGTCCGCTCCGGCTCCCGGCCGAGCGGAACGTCAGTACGTAGTAGCCGCCATCGGTACCGGCTCCGTGGGTACGAACGTGCCCTCGGTCAGCTCCAGCTTGAGCCCATCGCGCAACCCCTCGCGCAGCTCCGGAGTATCCGGCTCGCTGTGGACGGAGATCGCGTGCGCAATCGCCTCGCGCAGCACCTCGTCCTTCTCTCCGGAGATCCGCAAGCTGCAGCCCACCTCGTTCGGCATCTCCCGGCAATCGACGTACATCCTGGCCATGACCAACACCTCCTCTCCTCGCAAATTGCTCCAAGGAGAAGATGGAGATGCCGCGCGTCAGATGCCTTCGACGCTGAACTCGCGCGGCGGTGCACTGAGCGCAGCCTCGGCAGACAGCGTGGCCGCCTTCAACGCCTCGGGCCCTCTGTGCAGCTCCTTCGGTGAGACGGGCGGGAGCTCGCTCACCACCACGTACGTGGGGACGCCTCGCGCCTTGAGCACTTCGAGCTGCAGCCGGAAGTGGTCGCGCCTGATCGCCGCCATCCCCGCCGACAGCCCGCGCGCGTAGGCCATCGCCCCGGTGAGCGAGCCTTCGTTTCGCGACGGCAGGTAGTGCACGAGCAGCGCTTCGAGCCCCTTGCCCGCCACACTGTCGCTGAGCGCCAACGCCGGCGCCTTGTCCACGAGCCCGCCGTCCCAGTACAGCTCGCCGTCGATCTCCACCGCTCGGAACAGCCCCGGGTAAGCGCAGGTCGCGTGCACGCGCGGCGCGAGCTCGCCTTGTGTGAACACGGAGGTGGACCCGTGCGTCAGGTTCGCGGCGACGACGAGCAGCGGCTTCTTGCAGTCCTCGAAGCGCTTCACGGGGAGGTGCGTGGAGAGCAGCGTTCGGAAGCGCTCGCCTTTGAGGAGCCCCGTCGCGAAGTGGCCGCCCCGAGCGGCGTTCACCACCGCGCCCAACGGATCCGGATCCCAGAAGCCGTCGCGCTTCTGCGCCCGGAGCAACGCCTCGAGCGTCGCCACCTGAGCGCCGGATGCGGCGAACGCCGAGACGAGACCGCCAGCGGAGGTCCCCGCGTACGCAGACGGCTCCAGCCCCGCGTTCTCAAGTCCCTTCCAGAAGCCGGTGTGGCCGTAGAAGCCGAAGTAGCCGGCGGAGAGCACGAGGC
The DNA here is from genome assembly GCA_045802665.1 of Myxococcaceae bacterium. Taxonomy (GTDB): domain Bacteria; phylum Myxococcota; class Myxococcia; order Myxococcales; family Myxococcaceae; genus JBJMQN01. The sequence continues at coordinate 4,041 of JBJMQN010000475.1, forward strand.
CGAAGCGCTTGCCTTGAAGGAGCTCTCGAAGCGTTTTCATCAGCGTTGGAGCCCGCTCTATCTCAATCCGCGAGAGAAGGTGCATAGCGGCGTTCGCACCTGCTTCGATCGGTACGCGTTGCGCTGGATGAGCGCCCTGGGCAATGGTGCGCGCCGTTTCGTCACCTGTCAGGAGGATTGCCCCATGCCTCATACCGCGATCGCAGCGCTCGGCACGTACGTCCCCGAGCGCGTCGTCACCAACGCTGACCTCACCAAGCTCATGGAGACCACCGACGAGTGGATCCAGCAGCGCACCGGCATCAAGGAGCGGCACTGGGTGAACCCGGGGCAGGGCGCGTCGGATCTGGCGCTCGAGGCGACGAAGAAGGCGCTGGATAAGGCGGGGTGGAAGGCTCAGGACATCGAGGCGATCGTCTACGCGACGCTCTCTCCGGACCACAACTTCCCGGGCGACGGCTGCTTCCTCGGGGCGAAGCTCGGGATCCCGGGCGTGCCGGCGTTGGACATCCGCAACCAGTGCTCGGGCTTCATCTACGGGCTCTCGGTGGCGGACGCGTGGATCAAGTCCGGGCAGTACAAGAAGATCCTGCTCGTGGGCTCGGAGGTTCATTCCACCGGGCTGGATGTCACGACGCGCGGCCGCGACGTGGCGGTGATCTTCGGTGACGGCGCGGGCGTGGCGCTGCTCGAGGCGACGGATGATCCGAAGCGCGGGGTGCTCTCCACGCACCTCCACGCGGACGGCCGCTTCGGCAAGGAGCTCTGGACGGAGGCGCCCGCGTCGGTGGCTCATCCGCGCCTGACCAACGAGATGCTCGCCGAGGGCAAGCACTACCCGAAGATGAACGGCTCCACCGTCTTCAAGCACGCGGTGGTCCGGATGCCCGAGGTCGTGGGCGAGGCGCTCAAGAAGAACAACCTCACCCCGCGCGACATCAAGGTCCTCATCCCGCACCAGGCAAACCTCCGCATCGCGGAGATGGTGCAGAAGTCGCTGGAGCTGCGCGAAGACCAGGTCTTCAACAACATCCAGAAGTACGGCAACACGACCGCGGCCTCCATTCCCATCTGCCTAGCGGAGGCGGTGGAAGCGCGCGGCGTGAAGCAGGGTGACGTCGTCGCGCTCGCGGCGTTCGGCGCCGGCTTCACGTGGGCGTCCGCGCTGATTCGCTGGTAGCGGACGAGCGCGATTCACTAGGTTCCAGGGCGGCCCCCCGGCATCCGTCGGCGCGGGCCGTCTGCTTTTTCGAGGGAGGGGTTCATGCTGTCCGTCACGCTCGCGGTGCTGCTCGCCGCGTCCAACGCAAAAGTCGCCGCGGTGGGGTTTCAGGCCGTGGATGTGGACGAGAAGAAGGCGACGTTCTTCTCGGACTACTTCGCTGAACAGCTCGGCGCCGCCGGTGGCTTCGCGGTGAGCACCTCCAGCGAGATCAGCGCGGTCATCGGCCTCGAACGGCAGAAGCAGCTCATGGGCTGCTCCGACGCGACGGGGAGCTGCATGGCGGAGCTCGCGGGCGCGCTGGGCGCGGACGCGGTGATCAGCGGATCGATCGCGAAGCTCGGTGGGGCGTACGCGCTCACCATCCGCGTGACGAAGACGTCGGACGGAAAGCCCATCGCGAGCGCCTCCGGCAACGTGGACAAGGAATCCGACGTGCTGCCCTTTCTCGCCACCCAGGCGAAGGAGATGGCGCCGCGCGTGAAGCGCGCCGTGTTCGGCGGCTCGGGCGGCACCGAGACGGCTGAAAACATCTCCACCAGCGCTGCGACCTCGCGAGGACGACTTCCGCGCGGTGCGGTTTTCCTGTTCATCGGCGGCGGGCTGCTCATCGGGGCAGGCGTCACGTATGCCATCGCCGCGGACGACGCGGCGCAGATCGATTCCCCCACGTCGCGGTACACCGGCCCCGCCGATGCCGCGAAGGGCGCGAAGACCGCCGGCACGCTGCAGACCCTGGCGTTCATCGAAGCCGGCGCGGCCGCGGCGGCATTCATCGTCGGCGGCGTGATGATGGCGACCTCCGGCGGCGACTCGTCCGTCTCCCTCTCTCCGTACGTGAGCGACCACGGCGGCGGCTTCGCCCTGGGAGGGAGCTTCTGATGCGCGCGTTCATCTCCGCACTCGTCCTCGTCGTCGCCACCGGCTGCCTCAAGCTGAGCGATCCCGAGAAGCGGTTCTGCGACGCGAACCCGGGCAAGTGCGAGGACGGTGGCGCGACCGGCGGCGGCCTGGGCGGTGGCACCGGCGGGGGAGGCGGCGAGGTCGATGCCGGATGTGAGCCGGGTACGCTGCTGCCCTGCTACACCGACTCCGCGAGCACTTTGGGAGTGGGCATCTGCCACGGCGGAAACCACACGTGCCAGCCGGACCGCTCGTGGTCGACGACCTGCGGCGGCGAGGTGGTTCCTCAGACGGAGGATTGCTCCACGCCGGCTGACGACGACTGTGACGGGACGCCGCTGAACGCGAGCGCGGGCTGCGTCTGCATTCCGGGCGATGCGGGTACGTGCTTCTCCGTGGCAGCGCAGAAGCGAAACGTGGGCGTCTGCCAGGACGGCCACCAGATCTGCGATCCGACCGGAACCTCGTGGGGGACGTGCATCGGCGAGATCGTCGACTCGGTGGAAGTGTGCGGGAGCCAGAAGGATGAGGATTGCAACGGAGTCAAAGACTGTGCGGGCGAGGTCGTGAAGGGAATCGCCATCCCGGGCAGCACCAACTTCGCCATGGTGCTTTCAGCCGTGGCTGCGATTCCCGGCGGCGGTGCGTTCGTCGTCGGATCATTCACGGGCGCACCAGTGGTCCCGACCACACCCCCCACGACCCTCGCTTCCGCAGGCCAGATGGACATCGTGGTCATGAAGGTCGCGCCGGGCGGTTCGATCGCGTGGGTAAAATCGTTTGGCGGATCGCTCAACGACTTCGCTACCGCCGCGACCGTCGATCCCAATGGAAATCTCGTCTTCGGCGGCAGCTTCACGGGGTCGGTTTCGTTCGGCGGTTCGAGCGCGCTCAGCACACCGGACACCTCCGCGCCAGACGGCTACATCGTGTGGCTGGACGGCGCCGGCAACTTCGTGAAGCAGCTCCAGATTCAGGACAACAGCGGTTCCACGCGACAGGAAGTCAACGGCCTCGCGGCGCTCCCGGATGCCGGGATCGTCGCCACGGGTGATGGTTACGCCTCCATTCGGATAGCCGGGAGCCAGGCGACGCTCAATGCGAGCTACCTGAGCGGGTGGGTCGCCATCGCCGGGCCCGCGGTGCCGCCCATCGTCCCCATTGGCACCAACTCCGGTCCGAGCTCGGGACTCGCGGTTGCGGTGGACCCCTCCGGTGACGTTCACGCGGTGGGACAGTTCAGCGGCTCGCTGTCCCTCCCGGGCGTCTCCGCCATCGATACCTACAACCTCATCCTCGACGGCTATTGGGCCGTGCTCAACGGGTCGACGCTCGGCGCGAGGCTCCTCGTCGACATCGGCGAGACGGGCACGCCGACCTCGACTGAAGCCAATCAGATCGCCTCGTCCATCAGCGTCGACTCAGCGGGCAACGCGTTCATCGTGGTCGACCAGAGCTACGCAGGAGGCCCCGGTGGCATCGTTGCGCTCAACGGCTGCACGGTCTCCACCTACGACGGGATCGTGAAGATGAACGGCGCGACAGGCGCTTGTCTGTGGGGACAGCCCATGCCGCCCGGCGCGAACTTGAGCCAGGTGTCCGTCGCGATCGGTCAGCAGCCGACGATCGTGGGAACCTTCAATCAGGATCAAACGGACTTCGGTGGCGGGGCGAGGTCGCCCGTCAGCAGTACCCCGGATGGATTCCTGGTGGACCTGCTCGGCTCCACAGGCGGGCACCGGTTCGATCAGGAACTCGGTTACACCGGACAGGACGTCGTCACGGCCGTGAGCTTCGCTCCGAGCTCCGGATGGGCGATCGGAACCTTCACGAGCGCTTCGACGAAGGTGAATGGGGTCACGCTCAACGGCAGCGCCAACGCGACGAACAGCTTCGTCATCCAGCTGTCCGGCAACGAATAAACACGACTGAACTTTTCCATCGGCGAGCAGGGCAGGCGGGTGTGTCGCGGCCTTCGCACCGGCGCGGGTCTTACGCAGCACTTGATGGGCAACAGAAGTTGCGCGCTCCGCGTCAAAGCGAGGGATTTCAGCGTCATCGGATCTGGCGCGCGGACTGCATTCGCTGTTCGGCATGAACACCGAGTCGTTGCAGTCGCTGAAGGCCCAGTTGGAGCGTGAACTTCGGGATGCGGAGCGCGGCCTCGCCGCTCGCACGCTTGCTGCCCAGTCTCGCTATGCGAACGCGCTGTACGAGCTCGACCGGGTGGAACACCTCATCCGCCGGTACGAAGACCGCCATCACAGCTTCGACGCGCACGCGCACGTCTGAGGCCGCGAGCGGCTGCGGAGTCGCTCACCGCACCGAGAGAAACAGCGCCGAGCAGACGCCCGCCGCGAGCGCGACCATGCGCCCAACCTCCAGCGGCCGCGCCCACTTCTTCGCCTCGAACAGCCCGCCCCAGCTCACCAGCGAGACGATCACGAAGCCGCAGGCGGCGTACGTCCAGCCGCGCGACAGCTTCTCGCCCCACATCAGGATGCTGAACATCATCGCGGCGACCACCGCGAAGTGGCTGATGACGTAGAGCCGCACAGCTCGCGAGGGCCGCGGGTTGTACTTCTCGATCCCGCCCGGCCGGTAGCAGCTCTCCTTCTTCGGTATCCACGCGGGCTGCCACGCCGGAGATCTCCACAGCACTGAAAATCCCTGCGCGAACGACGGCGCCGCGCGGGCGATCTTCCACATCTCACCCCAGTAGTGGAGCTGCGCCCAGAGTGGAGAGAACGAGTTGAGCGGCACGCTGATCCCGTACACGGGAACTTCGGTCTCCGGCTCGAAGCTGCCGAACATCCGGTCCCAGATCATCAGGATGGCCGCGTAGTTCTTGTCGAGGTAGCGCAGGTTGATCGCGTGGTGCACCCTATGCGCGGACGGCGTGTTGATGACGCGGTCCACCGCCGGCATCGGCTTCACGAGCTCGGTGTGGATCCAGAACTGGTACAGCGTGGAGAGCGCGACCATCGTCGCGAACACGATCGGCGAGACGCCCAGGAACGCGAGCGGCAGGTAGAACGGCCACGACGTCATCGACGTGAACGCGCCCTGCCGCAGCGCCACCGCGAGGTTGTAGTCCTCGCTCGAGTGATGGACCACGTGCGCGGCCCAGAAGAAGTTCACCTCGTGGGACGCTCGGTGCCACCAGTAGTAGAGGAAGTCGACGCCCACGAACGCGACCAGCCACTGCGCCCACATCGGCACGTGAAACAGCGTCGCGCGGTCATAGAAGAAGGTGTAGCCCGCGAGCAGCGCCGCGCCGAACACGATGGCGATGACCTGGTTGGTCATGCCGCACGCGAGGTCGGTGATCGAATCCGCGAAGCGATAGACCTTGCGGCCCATCTTCTTCGCGATGAGCAGCTCCACGCCGATGAACATGAAGAACAGCGGAACGGCGAGCGCGATCGGATTCAGCTTCACGCCAGCGAGTGTAACACCGCGCTAATCGCGAGCCGCATGCACCGCGTCGTAGGTCGCGTACTTGTACGCCTCGTGCAGCGTTGGGTAGTTGAAGCAGGTCTGGATGAAGAAGTCCGCCGTCGCTCCCACGAGCAGCGCGGAGAGGCCGAAGTGAACGAGCTCTGTCGCCTGCTCTCCGAGCACATGGACGCCGACCAGCCGCACGTCCTGCTTGCGGAAGAGCAGCTTCAGCATCCCGCGCTGATCTCCAATGATCGTCCCGCGAGCGATCTCGCTGAACTTCGCCCGGCCCACCACGTACGGAATCCCGGCAGTGGTGAGCGACTCCTCGGTCTCGCCCGCCATCGACACCTCGGGGATTGAATAGATGCCGTACGGCAACACCGGCGCGAGCGACGTTCGGAACTTCAGATCGAACGCGTCCACCACCGCGATGCGGCCCTGCTCCATCGACGTCGAGCCGAGCGCAGGAAAGCCGATCACATCACCCGCTGCGTAAACGTGGCTGAGCGCGGTGCGGTAGCGCTCGTCCACGTCGATGTGGCCACGGCTGTTCGCCGTGATCCCGACCTTCTCCAGATTGAGCGCCTTCGTGTTGCCGCTCCGGCCGGAGGCAATCAGCACCGCGTCGGCGTGAAGCGCGCTGCCGTCCGTGAGCTGCAGATCCACGCCCGGTCCGTCGAGCCCGAGCTTCGCGATGTTCGTCTTGAAGCGGAGGTCGATGCCCAGCTCCTCGGTCATCGACTTGCTGAGCCGGGTGACGATCTCGCGGTCCAGAAAGCCGAGCATCGACTCCTTCTGCTCGGTCAGCGTCACCTTCACGCCGAGAGCGGCGAACAGACACGCATACTCGACGCCGATGACGCCCGCGCCCGCGACCACCAGCGACTTCGGGATCTCCTTCAGCGAGACGATCTCGTCCGAGTCGAACACGCGATCGTCTTCGAACGGGAACTGCGGCGGCCGAAAGGGGTGAGACCCCGTGGCGATCAGAATCACCTCTGCCGTGCAATCCCGAGCGCTCCCGTCCCGCTCGGTCACTCGCAACGTGTGCGGATCGATGAAGCTCGCCTCGCCGGGGATGAGCTCGATGTCGTGCGCCTCCAGATTGTCCGCGATGCGCTTGCGCTCGGTCGCCATCACGTACTTCTCGCGGAAGAGAAAATCCTCCAGCGTGGTCTCGAGGTGGTGATGGACCTCCACCGCTCGGAAGCCTCGCGCGCGGAGGCCGGAGAGCGTGAGCGACGTCTCGCGCAACGTCTTGGAGGGGAGGGTGCCCGTGTTCGCGGAGGCGCCGCCGAGCACCGGCTCCCGCTCAATCACGCCCACGCGCTTGCCGAAGATCGCCGCCTGAACCGCGCCGCGCTCCCCCGCGGGGCCTGAGCCGATGACCAACAGATCGAAGTCGCGCATGGATCAATCCCGAGGGCGTTCCTGACGGAGGTGAAAGACGCGCAACAGCACGACGCGCCGGCGGTGGACGCGATACCAGACGATGAACGGAAGCCGGCGGAGAATCACGCGGCGGAAGCCGGAGCCGACAGGGGAGCCCGCCGCCAATGCGCAGCGCCGGCGTGTTAGGAAGCGGGGCACATGACGGCCCAGCTGGAGAGCTTTCGCCCGAAATTGACGCCCAACGCGCGGATGCGCCCGCGCTCCGACGGCAGCTGCGGCGTCTTCGACGACGTGACCGGCAGAGCGCTGGAGGTCGCGAAGGATCAGGCGACGCTGATGCCGCTCATCGACGGGACGCGGACGGTCCCCGAGATCGTGGACGCGCACTATGCCGAGCACCGCTTCGTGCCGTTCGCCGCGCTGGATGATCTGCTCAAGTCGCTCGCCACCGCGGAGCTGCTCGACACGAGCGCCGGGCCGATTCCGGTGACCGGGCGCCAGCGATCGTGGATGGCGCGAGGGACGGTCGAGCTCGCGCATCCGCGCATTCCGGGAACCGCGATCCTGTCCGTTCTCG
>JBJMQN010000476.1:0-4788 GCA_045802665.1 Myxococcaceae bacterium
CGCCGTTCTTGTCGGTGATCTGCACGGTCACCCCGTTCGCGCCGTTGCAGAGGTTCGGCTCGCGCACGGTCGGATACACGGTACCCGCGGCAGAGAACGTCGGCGCGCCGCGAGACTGATGACAGCTGATGCAGGCGAGGCCCGGGTTCATCGACGCGGAGCCGGTGTTGCCAGACGTCCAGTGCGCGCCGCTCGTGCAGACGCTCACCGGAGGCGTCACAGGTCCGGGCGATCCCGGATCGGTTCCCGGAGCTCCGCCATTGCCGGTCGGCGTGCCGCCATCCGTGCTCCCCGTTCCGCCGCAAGTGCCCGCGGGCATCCCGGAGCTCACCCAGCTCTCAACCGTCGTGGCGACCGAAGCAGTCACCGGATTTCCAGGCGGCATCGGCGCGACCGTGGACTTCATCCGAGCGACCACACGCGCGCCGATCGTCTGCCCCGGATACGAGAGGCTCTGCGCCAGCAGATCATCGCGCGTCATCAAGCGAATCGGCGCTCCGCCGGCGAGCTGTGCCCCGTGGCAGCTCTGACACTGCGTCTGAAGAATCTGCGCGACATCGCACGGCAGACCGTTCGGCCCACCAGGCGTCACCTGCCCCGTTCCACCACCCGCTCCGCCGCCAGTGTTCACGCTCCCCGGGTCAGTGGGCGTGACAGTCGGCGCAGTCGGATCATCCGGCGTCGCTTCAGGTGCGGAGGTGTCGCGCGTCGAGTCGGTGTTCGTCCCGCCCACCTGCATCTGCGCTTCACCCATGCTGCCGCCGCATCCGGCGAGCGCAATGCACGCCAGTCCCACGAGCCACTTTCGCAAGTTGGTTGCTCCCCGAGTTGTTTGGGCTGTGCCCACTCGCAACAGCAACTTGCGAGCCGCGCAGCACCACCCGTTCGAAACGGGCGGCGCGCATCAACGTCCGACGCGGCCGTACATGCCCGATGGAGTGGACGCGCCCGCTCCAGCGTCGCGGGATCGAACAACCGAGAAGGCGCTCTCGCACCGAGAGGTGCCGCGACGTGAGGAAGTGGGTGACCCGGCTCAGCGAGCGCCTACGGGCAGCTCACTCGGCGTCTTTGTCGTCCGCGAAGTAATCCGCCATGTCGCTCTTCTTGAAGATGAAGCGCTTGCCCGTGGGGAACTTGCCCACCGCGGACGCAATTTTGTTCGAGTCCGGGTACTCGACGACATCCACGCCTTGAGTCGCTGAGACGCCCACGTAGACGAGCGGCTCCGACCCATCATTGATGAGCTGATGCGCGGGGCCGCCGGCGGGGAACGAGACGAAGTCGCCGGCGCCAATGGGCGTCAGCCCCTCGGGCGTCCGCACCTTCGCCTTGCCGGAGATCACGAACAGCGCTTCCTCCGTCACCATGTGCGCGTGAAACGGGAACGACTTCTTGCCCGGCGCGAGCTCATAGAGGCTGGCCATGAGGCGCTCGCCGCCTCCGAGCTCCTTGCGGCGCTGCGAGTACGCGCCCTTCTTCAGCGCATCTGCCCACGGCATGTCCGACGTTCGAACGACCTTCATGCGACACCTCCGAAGCGCACCGAATAGATCGGCGGCAGGTGATTGGAGAGCGCGGCCCAACCATCGCCGCCGTTCTCCGTGATCCACAGTCCACCGGTCGAGCTCCCGAACGCGAGCCGATTTCCGGTGCGATCAATGTCGAGCGCGTGGCGCAGCGTGATGTCGTACGCGTGCTCCTGCGGCAATCCATTCCGCTGCGGCTCCCACGTCTTCCCGCCATCGCGCGTGCGCGAGACCACGACCTTCGCGTCCACCGGCACGCGCTGATCGTCCTTCTGCGCGGGGACGAGCCACGCGGTGTCCGGATCCTTCGGATGCACGGCGACCGCGAAGCCGAACACCGCCGGGGTCACGTTCGGGACCTCGTTCCAGTTGAGCCCGCGATCGTCGGAACGGAACACGCCGTTGTGGTGCTGGCACCAGAGGCGATTCGGCGCTGCAGGGCACTGCACGATGCGATGCGGATCCTGAATCACCGGATCGAACTTGCGAGCAGGCGGCATGAACTCCGCGAACATGCCGTGACTCACCACGCGCCAGCTCTTGCCGTCGTCCTCGGAGAGCCACGCGCCGCCGCACGACACGCCGAGCAGCACGCGCCGGCCGTCCTTCGGGTCCACGCAGATCGAATGAATCCCCGGCATCTCCGCCCCGCCGCCGAACCACTTCTTCCGATCCGGATGGTTCCAGAGCGAGCTGACCAGCTCCCAGCTCTCACCCGCATCGTCGGAGCGAAAGAGGCCGCCGCCGATCGTTCCGCACCAGAGCTGGCCTGCCTTCGCGCCGCGCTCGAGCGCCCAGATCTGCTCCACGCGCCATGGCCACGGCTTTCCGTCCGGCAACGTATCGCTCTGCCCTTCCGGCTGCTTCGGGAAGGCCGGCGTCGCGATGTCCGTCCAGGTCTTGCCGCCGTCGCGGGATCGCCGGAGCTTCACTCCGTAGTGGCCGAGCCCCATGCCGGCGTAGATCGCCCCGTCGCCCTCGTCGGGAAGCACGATCGAGACGGCGTCGCCGCGGAAAGACACGTCCGCGATCTCCCAGCGCGAACTTCCACGGTGGAACTGGAACAGCCCCTTGCGCGATGCGACGAACAGATTTTCAGACACGAAGACTCACCCTCCCGACAGCGCCTGCATCACGTAGATCTCGGACGACGGCCCCACCGCGTCCGAGCACGACTTGCGATCCCGCGCCTGCACCCCGTCGATGAAGATGACGATGTGACGCCGCACGGTGTCCTGTTCATCGAACACGTAGCCGCGAACGCCGGGCTGCTCTTTGAAGTACGCCTCCATCACCTCGCGCAGCGTGCCGCCCGAGACCGAACGCGCCGGACAGTCGACGTGCCGCTGGAGCTGACCGGTGAAGGAGACGGTGGCCATCGGCCGCGGTGTATAGCGCAGCTCTCCCGCTTACACGCCCGCGAACCACTCGTAGCCCTGGTCCTCCCAGTAGCCGCCGGTGCGCGTCGGAAGGAAGTTCACCTCGGTGAGGTACTTCACCATCTTGTAGCCGAGCTTCACCGACGCGTAGAGCCGCAAGGGCGCGCCGTACTCGGGCGTGAGCTCAGCGCCGTTTCGTCCGTACGCGAGGATCGTCTGCGGGTGGAGCGCGCTCTCTCGGTCCCACGAGGAGTAGTAGCCGTTGTCGAAGGAGCGGAACTCCACGTACGGCGCTTTCGGATCCGCGCCGACGTGCGCTGCAAGATCGTGCAAGGCGACGCCATGCCAGCTCGCCACCGCGCTCCAACCTTCGACGCAGTGGTGCCGCACGCGGATGTCCGTGCGCGGGAGCTTGCGCAGCTCGTCGAGGCTGAGAACGCCCGGACGATCGAGGAGCCCGCCGACTCTCAGCGCCCACCCTGCGGGAGCCATCGGGACTGCGTCGCTGATGAAGTAGCTCGGAAAGTCTGGCGTGTTTTCGCCGCCGGGATCCTTCGCGGCCCGATTCGGATCGAGGAGCTTCCGCTGAAAGCCTTCGTTCCAATTCGTCATCGCGCCGAGGAACCCAGTCGTTGGCGCCTCGGAACGACAGCGCAGCGCGAGCAGAGGAACGCCAGCGAGAACGAGTCTGCGAGACAGGCGGCTCACTCGCGTTTCCCTCCGGTGATGATCGTGGGGATCGTGCGCGGATGCAGCAGCACCATCAGCACGTGCCCAACCGTGAAGAGCACGAGCACCGCGAGCGTCGCGAAGTGCACCACGCGCGCGCCGTCGTAGCCGCCGAACGGAACGGTGAGCCACCAGAGCTGCACGGGCTTGTAGATCGCGAGCCCGGACAGCACCGCGACGAGGCCGAAGAGAGGAACGGAGGAGTACGCGAGCCGCTGCAGGCCGTTGTACAGCTCCTGCGGTGGCGCTTCTTTCCGGAGCCGGAGGTAGTGGGCCGCGGTCTGGACCGCGTTCTTGAAGTCGCGCTTCGGGGAGAAGTAGCGGCGACGCCACTCTCCCGAGACGAAGAGGTACGAGAGATAGATCGCGCCGTTCACGACCAGCAGCCACGCGAACGCGAAGTGAAACGCGCGGCCACCGGCGAGCCAGCCGCCGACTTGCAACCACTCGGGCGCGGTGAAGCCCTGCAGCGGATACCAGCGGTAGAGCTCGCCGCGCGGTCCCATCTGCGGACAAGCGGCGAGGATCTGCAGCCCGCTCCCCGCCATGATCGCGAGCACCGGAACGTTGAGCCAGTGCGTGAGCCGGATGAGCCACGGCTGTTCTCGGCGCGCGCGCATGCCCGGACGCTCTGCGATCCGCGAGCTGGTCCGCGACCGGCGCGACGTCGCATGCAACGGTCCGAATTCAGACCTGGCTACTTCTTCCCCGCATGCGCATCGAAGTGCCGCTTGATCGACGGCGCGACGTCGGCTCCGCGCGTGAGCAGCGCCATGTGTCCCAATCCCTTCAGGTGCTCGACGGCCGCGTGCGGATTCAACGTCGCCATCGCGCGCGTCATCGCTCGTGACATCGCGGTGGTCTTCTCCCCAATCGCGAGCGTGAGCGGAACCTTCACCCGGTACGCGTCCGCCGGATCGCTCTGACCGAAGACGGAGCGCACCTCCTGGTACATCTTCCAGCCGAGCTTCTGCGCGTACGCGCGTCCCTGCGGCGCCATCGCTTCCCAGGTTCCCGGACCGTTCCAGTAGTCGATGAAGCGGTGCAGCCAGCCGTCGCTGCCGCCGAACTCGTCGTTCTGCAGAAAGCGCGGGTCGCGTTCAAACTCTTCGGCTTCCGCTTTTGCATCCGCATCGGCGGCGCTCGGCTCAGCG
>JBJMQN010000477.1:0-5497 GCA_045802665.1 Myxococcaceae bacterium
CGCTGAAGCGCGGCCGCCGCGGAGCACGAGGTACCACATCAGCGCGAGCACCAGGATGAACGCGGCACCGATCAGCAGCCCAGTCGAAGCGCGACGGCGCGCGATGGCGTCGGGATGAGGGGAGCTCATCCGGCGAACCTCTTCACCACGCTGCCGCGGTGCGATTGGCGCGCGCGCCGAATGACGTCCGTTCGCACGGGTGGCGGCAAAGTAGGAATTTGTGTTCCCCGGTCGGGTGGCTGATCGCCCACCGCATCGCGCCGATGAAGTCGCCCGTTGCGCCGAAGATCCGACACCGGCCGCGGCGCGATTTCCGTTCGAGGAATGAAGGGCCCGCGGGCACAGCAGGTGCTGAAGGGCACCCGGGATCGCGAGGGGCGATTCGAGGGGGCACCATGCGTTTTGCTTGTCTGGTCGGAACTCCGCCGAAGAAATTGGGCTCGGTGGAGCAGTGGATCGTGGGGATGGCCGCGGAGGCGCGCCGTCGGGGACATGAGCTGGATCTGTTCACGCTCCAGCCCGTCCATCCGAACGTCGCTGCCGAGCTGAAGAGCATCGGGACGCGGACTGCGTCCGTGGAAGATCTCGCCGAGTCACGGCTGGACGCGGTGCGAAGGCTCGCGAGCTACGACGTGCTGCACGTCAACATGCTGCAGCCGCGCTCGACGACGGCGCTGCTCTGTTACGCGGCGTGGCCCGCGAAGGTCATCTTCGTGGATCACTGTTCCGGCGGAGCGCTGCCGGACGCCATTCCGATGAAGCGTGAGCTCTCCCGCGCGTTGGATCAGGTGACGTTCGCGCGCGTCGACGAGCTGGTGGGAGTCTCTGAATACGTGCGCGCCCGAGACGCGGGCCGCTTCAACCTGAACGCGGACCACACGCGCGTCATCTACAACGGCGTGGATCTCGCGCGGTTCTCCGTCGAGAAGTCGCGCGCGGAAGGCCGCGAGCTTCGCCTGCTGTGCGTCGCGCAGCTCATCCCGGAGAAGGGCATCGACGTGCTCTTGCGCGCCCTCACCCGCGCTCGGACGAAGAATCTCTCGCTGACCATCGCCGGCTACGGGCGGATGGAGGCGGAGTACCGGGCGCTCGCGGAGCGGCTGCATCTCGATCATCGCGTGCGCTTCCTCGGGATGCGCGACGACGTTCAGGAGCTGTTGCGAGACGCGGACGTGATGGTGCATCCGGCGATCTGGGAAGAGGCGTTCGGGCTCACTGTGATCGAAGGCATGGCTGCCGGGTGCGCGGTCATCGCCAGTCACAGCGGAGGGATTCCGGAGATCATTCAAGACGGCGTGGACGGACTGCTCGTTCCTCGCGGCGATGAAGCAGCGCTCGCGAAAGCGATCGACAACCTCGCGGTGGATCGCGCCCTGCGCGAGTCCCTGGCCCGCTCGGCCAGAGAGAAGGTCGCGCTCAAGTTCACGCTGTCCCGGTGGATCCACGATCACGTGAACTGCATGGAGGAGATCGCGTTCGATCAAAAGAACCGCGCGAGGAGGCCACGGCCTGCGCCCGCGACGGCTCGGCCTGCGGCGCCATCACTGTTCGTTCAACTCGGAGGTGGCCGTGCGTAACGCGCTCTTTGGACTTCAGGCTGCATTGCCCGCGCTGCTGATGGTGGGCGTGTTCATCGCCATCATCGCTTCGGCGGCGCTGTTCTACGCGACGACGCTCCTGTTCCGTTCTCTGCTCGAGCGCTGGCGAAACGCGCCCGATGTTGAGGCGCCCAGGGCCCTGCGCTCGGTGCAGCAGGTCGCGCGTTCGGCGACGGGAAGGAACACGCTGGTGTCGACGGATCCGGCCTACTTCGATCTCACCGACGATTCGGTCTCGCCAGCGCGTCCCTCGAAAGAGAAGAAGCGCGAAGAGTCCGAGCGCCCGCCGCTCAACTGACGTCGCCTGTGGCGAATGCGCCGGATGACGCACGCGGGCTTCATGCCGATCTCTCACCCGGGGAGGGGATTTCACGATGGCGTTCGATACAGGTGAGGTCATCCATCAGTTGGAGGGACTGGTCGATCTCGATCGCGAGGCGATTCAGGCCTACGACGCGGCGATCGCGCGAATCAACAATCGAGCGATCCGGTCCGCGCTGGATCGCTTCAAGCGCGATCACATCCAGCACATCGATGCGCTGACGGTGGAGCTGCGAAATCTGGGAGCGACTCCGCCGGAGCGAACGCGCCTGCCGCCGCTGCAAGGCTTCCTCGCCGTGAGCGCCATTCGCGGGGACAGCGCCGCGCTGAATGCGATCGCCGCAAACGTGAGGCTCAACGCGGATGAATACGAGGACGCGCTTCGACAGAGCTGGCCGGAGCGCCTCATCGAGCTCGTCGCGCTGAACTTCGCGGACTGCCGGCGGCACCTCGCCTTCATCCTCCAGGCGATCGAGGAAGAGCTCTGGGAAGTGCAGGAGCCCGGCGCCGCTTCGTGACCGTCACGGATGCTGAGCGTGATCGGCGCTGGTTTGGTCTGAGGCAAGAAATCGCGCGACCGCTCGAAGCAGCTCATCGAGCTCGAAGGGTTTCGCGAGCACGGCCTGCGCGCCGACCTCTGCTGCTCGCTGTTCGGCGTGTTCGGCGGCGGTGATCACGACGATCGGCGTGTCCCGCCCATAGCCCGCTCGGAAGGCGCGAGCGAACCGCCAGCCGTCCATCACCGGCATCAGCATGTCGAGCAGGATGAGCGACGGCGTCTGCTGCGCCACGGCATCCAGCGCTTCGGCGCCATTGGATGCGCTCCGTGCCTGGTAGCCGGCCGCTCGCAACACCATCAGCTCGAGGTCAGCGAGATCCGGATCGTCCTCGACGACGAGGATGTACTCAGGCCCCTGCTGATGATCGCGCAGTGAGGACACGGTTCAACGTGCGCACGCGTGCGACGAAACGTCAGCTGGCGGCTCGGGCCACGGAGGATTACGGGAGCCGCGCGCTATCCGCGTTTTCGCAGAAAGCCTGCCGTGCGAGCAGGCTACTGCTGCGCCGGAACGACGGCCGGGCGGGTATTCCGAGTGGGGCCGACGCGGCCTTCGATCTCGCGCAGCACCGGCGTGCGAAGACCCAACGCGAAGCCGAGCTCCGCGACGACGAACAGCGGGCCGACGAGCAGGCCGACGAGATCGTCCACGAACGCGGGCTTCCGTCCCTCGAAGTAGTGGCCGATGAACTGAATCACCCAGCCCACCACGAACAGCCCGAGCGACAGTCCGAGCCAGCTCCCGAACGACTGCGCGGCGATGACGTTCGCGGTGTAGAGCGTCGCGCCCATGACCAGCGCCATCGTGAGGCCGTAGCGGAGGTCGAGCAGAAAGTAGAAGACCACCGCGCCAATGACCACGAGCAGCGCGGGGCTCAGCGGAAATCCGCCGAGCGCGATCGACGGACGCGCCAGCAGCGCCGCGATGCCGAGCATGATCATCGGGATGCCCACGAAGTGCGTCGCGATGTTGCGGCGGTCGCGGTGATACGCGGCGTACTGCGAGAGCTGATCGACGAGCGTCCTCATGGGGCATCCAACCTTTCGCCGCGAAGTATGCTCATGGACGAGTACCAACACTGTCGCGGCACCGACAGAGGCGCATGAAAAGTCGAAGTCCACGTGATTACAGGGAGTTGCTCCGGGGCGGCCGCTGGTTTCGAGGCGCTGACGAGGCGTTTCAGGAGCTTTTGCTCGGCGCGGCGGCGCTTCGGACCCTGAAAGATGGCGAGCGGCTGTTCTCGCGGGGCGATCCGCCGTCGGGACTTTTCGCGGTGCTGGACGGACGGATCCGGATCACGGCGAGTCAGGAGAGTGGGAAAGAGGCGCTGCTCACGGTGACGGAGCCGCCCGGCTGGTTCGGAGAGATTGCCGTGTTCGACGGGCTGCAGCGGACGCACGACGCAATCGCGGATGCGGAGAGCCTCGTGCTCCACGTGCCGCACGAGCCGCTGCTGAAGATTCTCGCTGAGCATCCGAAGTACTGGCGCGAGCTCGGCGTGCTCGTGTCGGGGAAGTTGCGGCTCGCGCTGGCGGCGATGGAGGACATGGTGGTGCTGCCGATTGGCAGCCGCATCGCGAGGCGGCTCGTGATGATGGCCGAAGGCTACGGCGAATGGCACGACCGCAAGGGCCGCGTCGTGGAGCTCCCGCAGGAGCAGCTCGCGATGATGGTCTCGGCCTCGCGGCAGACGGTGAACCAGCACCTCAAGGACTTCGAAGCGAAGGGGCTGATTCGGGTTGCGTACGGGGAGATCGAGATTGTCGACCTCGACGGATTGAAGCGAGAGGCGGAGCGATGACCGCCGCGCTCCTGCTGCTGCTCCTGAACGCCGCGCCCTACCCGCCCGTCCGCGTCGCGAGCGACGTCCTCCCGCTGCAGAAATCCGCCGCGTGGTCCGACGCGCGAGCGGAGGTGCATTTCCGGGCGCAGTCGATCAACGTGCATTCGGGGAGCGGAGATCAGGTGGATCACGTCCTCGTGCTGCGTCCGAGGAAGGGTGCGGAGGAGCTCACCGTCCCGCTGCAGCACTACAGCTTCGGCTATCTGGGAACGGACGCGCCTGACTTACGCGCGCCGACGTTGGAGGCCACGTTCAAGCTCAACGTCGCGCCAGACGGTCACGCGCTGGCCGTGTTCGCCAACTTCGGAACCGGCCTCCACTACGTCGCGCTGGATGCGCCGGAACCGTTCTCCTGCGAGTTCCCCAACGCAACCGGCGGCGACGCGTGGCTTCAGACGAGGCAGGTCGCGATCGATTCGTTCCGAAGCGCGAGCCGTCCACCCTGCCCCATCGCGAAGGTCACGCTCTTCGCTTGCGCGCACGTGGATGATGAGGAGCTTTGGAAGTCGCTCGCGGAAGCGTCGAGCCGCTACTCGATGGGCATCTTCAACAACCGTCTCGACGAGGAACGCGACCAGGTCCTGCGCTGCACCCATGACGCTGCGCAACGCCACGCGGCTGTGTCGAAGACGTTCGCAGACATCCTCACGAAGAAAAACGTCCATGAAGCTGCGGAAGCCCTGGCGTTCGTGCCCGACGCGGAGATTCAGAATGCGCTGGTCGCGTTCTATCGCCGCAACGCGAAGCCATCCCCGGACCTCTGGTGCTGGTCACTGGCGGCGCCGATTTATTCGATCGCCGCGACTGCCTCTCGGACGCACGCGCTGACACCTGAAGCGACGGCGCTGGTGCGCGAGCTCGCGAACGGGATGCCGCTGTGCGAGTCCGAGCTCGGAGGAAAAGGCGCGCAGGCCTATGCCTACGACGCACTCATCTCGCTCGGCGGCGACGATCGGAAGAAGATGGAAGCGCTCGCGAAGGGCTGTGAAGCCTGGCCGGGCACGTGGCCGGACTACACGCGGCCCAATGCGATCGTGCCGCTGCTCTACAGCGACCGAAGTTGCTGGGCGAAGGCGGCGCTCGCGGCGAAGTCCAGGAAGTGAGGGCGCGTCGAACCGGCTGGATCGGGGACGGTGCCTCGCGAGCTCGTGTGGCTCGACGAAGTGCGGCGACAG